>JBDTMK010000007.1:0-22464 GCA_039934315.1 Pyrinomonadaceae bacterium
AACGACACGAAGCCGAAGATGGAGGCGGTGGTCGAGGACTTTAAAAGAAAACTTTCAAATGTCCGAACCGGACGAGCGACCGTTGGGCTGCTGGACACGGTGTCGGTTGATTATTACGGAACGCCGACGCCTCTCAACCAGATGGCGTCCGTCGCAGTTCCCGAGCCGCAGCTGCTCACCGTCCAGCCGTGGGACATCTCGCAGGTGAGTGCCGTTGAAAAGGCGATCATCGCAGCTAACCTCGGTATGAATCCTTCGAACGACGGAAAGGTCATTCGTCTACCGGTTCCCGCACTCAACGAAGAACGCCGCAAACAACTTGCGAAACAGGTCCACGAGATCGCCGAAGAACATAAGGTTGCCCTTCGCAACGTTCGGCACGCCGCGAACGATGCGCTGAAGAAAATGTTGAAGGACAAAATAGTTTCCGAGGATGATGAACGAAGCGGACTCGATGAGGTGCAGAAACTGACGAACAGCTACGTCTCAAAGCTTGATGAGCTCGCGAAGCACAAAGAACAGGACATCATGAGCGTTTAAGATTGCCGCCTTTCCCAGGCTGCACGAAAAAGCCCGCTTCGTCTTCGGACGGAGCGGGCGTTTTCTTTTTCGCGAAAGCCTCAGTGGCTGGAATTGGTATTCGTATTCTCTTTCGCTGAGTCGGTCAAGTTATCTCGGAAATCCTTACAGAATTTTGCCACTTCTTTCCTATCCGCTTTACTCTCGTCGAGCTTCTTTTTCACGTGGTCGCGAAAAGTATTCAGCGCAGTTTTCTTAACCGCCTTCGTAACGAAGTTATCATCCGGATCGTTGGCCTGTGCCACCAGAATCTCCAATGCTTCGTCGCACTCAACTATGCCGATCTTCTTCTCTCCGGCCGCAGCATCCACGGCGGCATCGGTCAGGCTCTTGTTCGTGTTGATGTTGATGTCGATCTTTTTGTTATTTGCGTCCGGCTCGGCTGCGGCCCGCTTGACGCGATCGAGAGCACCGCAACCAAGACAAGCAACGAGAATAAAAAGGAAGAAAAGTTTGTTCAGCATCTGGACGTGAATACTGGATGAAAGGCTCGAGGGTGTCAAGGAGTTGGTGACGCGACCGACAACGGCCCGCCGGCAAAGTCGTAGATCACATACAAATTGAGCGCGTTGTCTCTCACGTCGGCGCGAACGTCCGTAACGGCCGCTTGAAGATTTCCATTCGCCGCCGCGACCGGAAGGTTGACCGCGATCTGCCGGCCGTCGAGAATGCGGATCGGATTCACGCGGGTATTGATCGTCGATTGAACAAGCGGCGTGACGAGCGCAGACATCACCGGGTTAACACCATCGAGATTTACCGTCTCAACATTTAGCTGTCCGTAAACGGTCTGGCTCTGCTGGTCAAAACGCATTTCGAAATTGGATTGGGCCCAGCCCGAGAATCGGACGCAGCCCACTGGCGATGCATAGCTTCCCGTAAAGGCCAACGGCGACGAGATCCGGTTATTCTCGAAGCTTACACCGGTCTCCACGCCGCTTCCCTGCGGCTGAATAGTTATCCTTCCTTCGCAGTCCGACGACGGCTGACTGAGCGGAAACGCCGGAGCATTCATCTCCTTGAAGATGGTGCCCAAAGCTTCATTTAGGAATTGCTGACGAAGAACGATCTGAGCAGCGCCTCCGGGGACGTTGTTCGGATCAGGCGGCTGAATAAGAGTTCCCGGAGCTTTTGTTGCTCGCGGCACGCCGACGAAAAAGTAAAACGTCAGCGCACCGCCGAGCAAAAGTCCGATCAAGACTCCAACGACAAGTCGTCCCATAGATTATCTCGCGGGTGAAAAAACCGGCGTCGGCGACGTCGCTGTTCCCTGCTGTGCCGGTGCCTGCTGTGTTTGGTTCATCGCCTGACCGACCAGCGCGGCGATAGTGTTGAAAATCAAATTTGCCTGCGCCTTTACCTGTTCGGAATCGATCTTCTGATACTCTGCCGGAAGCATAAATATATTCGGATCCGGCGTAGTCTTGATGTCCGTCATCTCGGTCACCATTCGCAAACCATTGACGCCCTGTACGTTTCCGCCGCTTTTCGACTGCGAGACCGTCTCGCTCCGAACGGGCAGCCCGGTTTCCTTGTCGACGAGTATGTAGGATTCGGTCGCCACTGTTCCCGCCTGCGTCTGTGTATTTGCCGCGCCGCTGTAGGAATACTTTACAACCGTCCTGCCATTCGCGGATTCTTCACCGACCATCCGTACGCCTGGAATTGCTTTTACCTGCGTGACGATCTGCTCCGGCATCAACAGACGGCGGACTTCAAAACCTATCGCTTCTTTGCTCAGCTCTGCGTATTGTTTTCGATTCGGGAGAATGACGTAATTAATCCCGCCTTTATCTAGATAGATAACCTTCTCATTAGTCGGCAGCGTAAATTCCATCACTCGATCCGCGCCGGAGCGAGCTACAACAGCGCCGAGAGGCGGCAAGCTTGCTTTCTGTGCTTCGCCGAGGGTCTCGAGCGTCAGTTTTATGGTTGCCTGATACTGCTCGGGCTCACTTGTCGTGACCACGCTGCCTGACGCGGTTGCAGTTGTGTTCGTGTTCGTGTTGAAATTCGCGTTCGCGTTGGTGAATGTTGAGTTAGTAGCAACGGTAGTGTTACCGGCGGGCGGCTGACAACCGGCCACAATGGCGACTGCCGCCAGCACTATCGACCCAAGTAAAAAAAATCCATGCCTCATCTCTCGCATAATCTTGTCTCCTCACAAAGCGTGACCTAAAACGATACAACCATAGGTGCTAGCGTTACGAGTGCAAGCATTATGCCTGTTCAAGATTGGCGTATTTTTCAATGAGTTTTTTCTGTCCGTACCCGGGAAAGCTAACGGTGAGCTTGACGTTATCTCCGCTTCCCTCCCGCCTCAGAACAAGGCCTTTGCCATACTTCACATGTTTGACATGCGAGCCCGCGACAAACGCCTTCGAACTTTCAATTTGCGGTTTTCGATTTGAGGTCTCGCTCTTGGGCGTGGCCTGAGCTCGGAGTTTGTCGAAACCAGACGGCGTCTTCGGTGGATTCTCTCGTGGAGCGGTTTGATCCGAAGGACCGCTCGGTGACGCGCCTTTCGTCTTGAAAAATTCCGCGATCGCCTCGGTGCTGTTGTACGTCTTGCCCGTGTAGAGTTTTTTTGGTCGGTTGAATGTCGGGCTCTCGCCCCGCAGAGCGCTTGCCGCCGCTCGATTCGCCGTAGAAGCCGAGCCGCGTGCGAACGACAGCCAGGATGACCCGTATGAAAGATCCTCGATCAACTCCAGCGGCATCTCATTCAAAAATTGCGAAGGCTCGGCTGCCATCTCTTCGCCATAAACGCGGCGCCGCATCGAATGCGTAACATAGAGAATTTTCTCCGCGCGGGTGATCGCAACATATGCAAGCCGCCGCTCTTCTTCCATTTCCTTTTCGTCGTTCAGGCTCCGCGAGTGCGGGAAAACTCCGTCTTCCAAACCCACGAGAAACACGACCGGAAACTCGAGGCCCTTCGCTGAGTGAACGGTCATCAATGTCACACCGGCATTTCGGTCGAACTTGTCGGTGTCGGCTGTAAGCGCCGCATGATCGATGAAGTCGCGCAAGCCCGTATCGTCCGACTTGTCATAATCGACCGACGCGTTCACCAGCTCTTCAAGATTTTCCAGTCGCGTTTGGGCCTCGTCCGTATTCTCAGATCGAAGCATCAACGAATAACCGGTGTCGTCGATTGCGGCGATGACTACATCGGAAACTTTCCGGTCGGTCCCTTCTACCTCCGCCGCCACCGCTTGAAGTTTTTCGATCACCCGCTTGAACGCACGAAGCGCATCCTTGGCTCTCGGAGTCAGCGCTGATGTCACACCCGAGGTGGGCTCGGTTATGACCGAGATCGTTTCCCAAAGCGAGACGCCGAGGTCCTTGGCTCGAAACAGAAGCTCGTCCATCGAAGTTTTGCCCAGGCCTCGCGGCGGCGTGTTGACGACGCGCAGCAACGCGATGTCATCCGCGGGATTCAATGCGAGCTTCAAATATGAGATCACGTCCTTGACCTCGGCGCGCTCGTAGAATGAGAATCCCCCGACGATGTTGTAATCGATCCGCAGTCGCCGAAGAGATTCCTCGAAAACGCGCGACTGAGCGTTAGTGCGATAAAGCACGGCGACCCTAACGTCGGGATTCTTCCTCTTATGCTCTTCTATTTTGGACGCGACGAAACGCCCTTCACCATCTCCATCGCCCGCCTGGTAGTAATAAATGCGCTCGCCACCTTCGTTGGCCGTCCACAGCTTTTTCTTTTTCTGATTGATATTGTTCTCGATGATCGCGTGCGCGACATCTAGTATCGTTTGCGTCGAGCGATAATTTTGCTCCAGCAGGATCGACTTTGCATTTGGAAAATGCTGTTCGAAGTTCAGAATGTTCTTGATATCGGCCTGTCTGAAACCGTAGATACTTTGGGCATCGTCTCCGACCACGCAGATGTTCTGCTGCTTCTCTGTCAGAAAATTAATCATCGCGAACTGCAGAGAGTTCGTGTCCTGATATTCGTCAACGAGAATATATGTGTAACGCTCGTTGTATTTCTCACGGACTTCCGGCGAAGTCCGCAAGAGCCGCACGGTCTTGATCAACAGATCATCAAAATCGAGCGCGTTCGCGATACGCAGCCGGTCTTCGTACATCCGAAAAACCTTGGCGGTAGCGGCCCTTTTATCGTCCGTCGTTTCGACGCGTGATGTGAACAGTTCAACATCTTCGCCACGATTTTTCGCGGAACTGATGGCATTTCTTACAACGCGCGGAACGATCTGTTTTTCATCGAGGCCGAGATCTTTAATACACGCCTTGACGACCTTCTGCGAATCGTCGGTATCGTAGATAGTAAATGACTTCTTATAACCTTCGTTCAGCTTCTCAATGTCCTGTCTTAAAATGCGGACGCATAGACTATGAAAAGTTGATATCAGCGGGAACGACCGAAGTGTCTGCCCTTTCAGCAACTCATCGACCCTTGCACGCATTTCACCCGCCGCCTTATTCGTAAAAGTGACGGCGAGAATGTTGCGCGGCTCAACCTGTTTTTCGGAAATCAGGTGAGCGATCCGGACCGTGATTACACGAGTCTTCCCCGAACCGGCGCCAGCGAGAATGAGTAGCGGCCCCTCAGTAGCCTTTACGGCTTCGACTTGTTGTGGGTTTAGTGAGGATAAGATTTCCATAAATACTTTGTTCAAAGTCTCGATTTATTGCGTTCTCCTTAAGGGGAGCTACGATCAACCAAGCACCCGAAACTCATTTTACGAGGGCCTGAATCTCCTTAAACTTTTCATGCCGCGAATCACTCATCATCTCAAACAGCGCCATCTCGATGCTGGATTGGACTACGCCGCTCGCAAACATTTTCGAAAGCCCCGTCTGCTTATTTTCTTCGGTTCGCGATGTGACGCAATCGCGCAGCAAGTGCACGTCAAAGCCAAGATTCAAGAGGTCGTGAGCTGTTTGATTAACGCAGACGTGGGCCTCTAATCCACAAAGAATGACTTGTGAGATGCCGATGTGCCTTAATCTATTTTCAAAACCAGAGACGCCGCATGCACTGAACGCGCTCTTCTCCACATATTCAAAATCCGATAGCAATACCGACCTCATTTCTTCCGCCGTATGGCCCAGCCCTTTCGGATATTGCTCCGTCACGATTACCGGACGATCAAGCAACCGAAATCCGCGGATTACTTTCGCAATGCGACCGGCGATCGAGTCGAAATCTTTTATAACCGGGCGAAACGCCTCCTGGACATCGACGATCAGCAGTCCGGTTTTTGAAATATCCAAAACTCTGGGATGCGGCATTACGAACTCTGCGTGGTTTTATCGGCGCGCTTTTGCTCATCCCGATCTCGTCGGTCGCGCATTTCCTTTTTGTACTGCCGGAAAAAGAAATAGACAGACGCGAAACTTAAGATAAGGATCAACACCATCATCGCAGCGATGAAGTATATTTCGGCGCGTTCTGCTCCGGGCATATTGAAAGGATAAGGTATTAGACGGGAAGGATAAAGCGTGACACTTTGAATGGTAAATCCACAGCTTAGCTCGGGGCTTGATTGATCGGGAATGCTCCCGACGTTTCCTCACCGATGTCGACTAACAGAAGCTCTCGGTAGCTGTCGGGGATGAGTCTCACCTTTTTATTTTCGTCGGTCACGAGATGCAGCGTTTCGCCCTCGGCGAGCAATGTCTCGTCGCTCTCGCGAGTGATCTCGTAGATAAAACGGATCGAGCGACTGCGTACTTCCGCAACCTTAGTACGAACCGTAAGGATGTCTTCGTAAAAAGCGGGTGATTTGTAACGGACGTAAGATTCCGCGACGACCATGAGCGACTTGTCCTGCTCTTCCATCTCTTTGTAGGAAAAACCGCGCGCCCTACAAAGGTCGCTGCGTCCGGCTTCAAACCAGATCAGATAATTCGAGTGATGGACAAAGCCCATCTTGTCGGTCTCGGCGTATCGGACGCGTATCTCGGTTTCGTGCCAGCCGTCCATAACAAAATAATAGGTGAAAAGTGATTAGTGATAAGGTCAGAACGAACTTTCTGACAACAGATCACCGGCAACTGATAATAGAAGAATTGGCTGGGAGACAGGGATTCGAACCCCGATAGGCAGATCCAGAAACTGCAGTCCTACCATTAGACGATCTCCCAGCGTAGGTAATAATTTACGTGCCCAAACTCTGGGTTGTCAAATACCCTGTTCAGAGTGCAAGCTTTAGTTTGTTCCTTAGTTTTCAGTTATACAAAAACGAGCTCAAGCTCGTACCCTGAACATAAGCTATAGTCTTCCACTGAAAGTTTTTTATGCTCGTCGACAAGGAAATACTGACCAATCGTCAGGCGTTTCACGAATATCACATCGAAGACAAGTACGAGGCCGGAGCCGTCCTCCAAGGTACTGAAGTCAAAAGTATTATGGCTGGGCGGATCCAGCTGAAGGACTCGTATGTCTCCGTGAAGGACGGGGAGGTGTGGCTGCTGAATGCCCATATATCCCCGTATTCGCACGGCAACAAGCAAAATCATGAGCCGCTTCGCACACGAAAGCTTCTGCTTCACCGGCGCGAGATCGAAAAGCTCGAGAAAGAGACGATGCAAAAGGGGTTGACCCTTGTCGTAACCTCAATCTACTGGAAGAACGGGCGCATAAAGTTCGAGATCGGAGTCGCAAAAGGTAAGAAACTCTTCGACAAGCGCGAGACCCAGATGAAGAAAACTATTGATAAAGAAACGCGCCAACAGTTGAAAGAAAACCTTAGATAAGTTATAGATAATAGACCCCTTTTTACATATTCTTAGTCGAGGTAGTCAATGGATTTTCAGGGAATCTCAGGTAATTTTACAGAAGCAGGAGTCGATGCACTCGCGATCGTGGTTTTCAAGGGCGAGAAAGCGTCTTCCGCCGCTTTGAAGGACCTCGACGGTCTTTCAGGTGGAAGCATCTCTGCGGTCATCAAGTCTGAGGAATTCAAAGGCGAGCCTGGCGAAAGCTGTCTGCTACGCCTGTCTCCTAAAGGCAAACTGAAAGCATCGCGGCTTCTTCTCGTCGGTGTCGGCGATAAAAAAGAGTACAAACCGGCTGACATCGCGGTTGCCGCCGGAACCGCCACGCGCGCCCTGCGGAAAAGCAACGCAAAAAGCCTGGCGTTCTCGGCGCGAAGTGAAACAAATGTCTTGGAAGCCGCTCAGCACGCCGCCCAAGGCGCGATATGTAGTCAGTTCGAGCTCGATAAGTACAAAACGAAAGACAAGAACGATAAGAGCGTCGACAAATTTATTCTGCATATCGACGGCGCTAAAGGCGGTGACCTGAAAGCCGGGTTGGCCCGCGGTCAGGCGATCGGCGAGGCGATGAACTTCACTCGTGACCTGGCGAACGAGCCTCCGAATATTTTGACACCAACCGAGATGGCGAACCGAGCGCAGAAGATGGCTCGCGAGGTCGGGCTGAAGTGCGAGATCCTCGATGAAGCCAAAATGCAAAAGCTCGGTATGGGCTCGCTGCTTAGTGTTTCACTGGGTTCGGAACAGCCTGCGAAGCTTATCGTTCTCAGATACACACCGGCGCGAAATACGAGTAAGAAAGGCGACCTGCTTGCGCTGGTCGGTAAAGGAATCACCTTTGATACGGGAGGCATCTCGATCAAGCCTGCGGAGGGTATGGAGTCGATGAAGTACGACATGTCCGGCGGCGCCACCGTCATGGGGACAATGCGTGCGATCGCTCAACTGAAACCAAGTGTCCCGGTACTCGGCGTGGTCGCGGCAGTGGAGAACATGCCGGATGGGAAGGCCTCGCGTCCGAGTGACGTCGTCACGGCGATGAACGGCAAGACGGTGGAGATTCTGAACACCGATGCCGAGGGTCGCCTGGTACTCGCCGATGCGGTCGCTTATGCCGAGCAACAGGGTGCAACGCGGATAGTAGACATGGCGACGTTGACCGGTGCGGTGATCATCGCTCTGGGTGACCAGAATACTGGCATCATGGGTAACGATCAGGCGTTTGTCGATCAGATAATCACGCTTGGCAAGGAGGCCGGTGAAAACTTCTGGCAGCTGCCGCTTAGCAAGGAATACAGCAAGCAGATCCGGTCGGACATTGCGGATATAAAAAACATCGGCCCTCGCGGGAAAGCGGGCACCATCATGGGAGCGGTATTCATACAGGAATTTATCGATAAGGCGAAGTGGGCCCACCTCGATATCGCGGGAACCGCTTGGAATGATTCGGTTCGTCCTCATCAGGCGAAAGGACCGACCGCTGTCGCGATTCGGACCTTGCTGAAGCTGGTCGAAAACTCGCAATAGACAAATTTGAGATATGTCTTTACTATGGCTGGTGAGTTATCGCTCACCAGCCTTTTTTTGCGGATCTGACTCTGAACTACAGCGAGCATTTATGAAGAACTTCGTATCCAAAGTTATTCTCGGAAGAGACAACGTCAGCGGTTTTTTGGCGTTGTGCCTGGTCGCCTTAATCGCCCTTGGCTGCACTTGTGGTAAGAACCTGGATCTGGCGAATCTTGGGAAGATCGCAAACTCCACAAGTACGCCCGCCGCAACTAATGCCGACGATGGAGTGCCGTCAAAGGAGTATCTTGATGCAATTATTGCCGAAACGACTGCAGATTTTAATTACGCGATAACCGTGAACGACTTTTCCAGTATGTATGAGAAGGCGTCCTCTGATTTTAAAAGCACGTATACCGAAGCGGAGTTCAAGAACTATTTCCAGGACTTTGTTAAAAAGAAGAAAGTGATCGCTCCCATCCTTTCGAAAGCAGTCTCCATGGATCCGCAGTTGTCGCCCGAACCTTCGATTCGCACAGAACAGGGCCTCGACATTCTCGTTGTGAAGGGAAAGTATCCGACAAAGCCGGTGCCGGTCACCTTCGAATATGAATACGTGAAGCGTGATGACGAGTGGAAGCTTCTGAAGCTGGTGGTCAAGCTGATATAAAGTTCGACAACATCCAAACTTGAAGCAGAGGCGACCGTCGGGTCGTCTTTGCTTTTTATATTTGCGGCAGGATAAAATTTCGGCTTAAAGATATGAAAATCCACGAATATCAGGGCAAGGCCCTACTAAAAGAATATGGCGTTCCGGTTCCGCGCGGCATCGTCGCTCGTACCGCCGAAGAAGCCGAAGCAGCGGCACGGGAACTGGGCACGGACGTTGTGGTCGTCAAGGCGCAGATACACGCCGGCGGACGGGGTAAAGGCGGCGGGGTGAAGCTCGCAAAATCTCCGGAAGAAGCCAGGCAGATCGCGTCGGAAATTCTCGGCATGATGCTGATCACGCACCAGACTGGACCGGAGGGACGCGAAGTCAAAACGCTTCTCATCGAAGAAGGCCTGCCCATCGACCGAGAATTCTATCTTGGCATCACACTCGATCGTGTCACCGGGCGCAACGTATTCATGGCGTCATCGGCCGGCGGCATGGATATTGAAAAGGTTGCGGAAGAAACTCCCGAACTTATCCTAAAGGAGGCTATCGATCCGTCGGTCGGTCTTCGAAGCTTTCAGGCGCGAAAGCTCGCATTCGGCCTCGGCATTCCGAATGATCTTATCAATCAGGCTGTGAAATTCATGCTCTCGCTTTACGAAGCTTATGAAAAGATGGATGCGTCGCTCGTCGAGATCAATCCGTTCCTGCTGACGAAAGACAATCGGTTGATCGCACTCGACGCAAAGGTCACTTTCGACGACAACGCGATGTACCGCCATAAAGACTACGAAGAGCTTCGTGATTTGAACGAGGAAGAGCCGCTCGAGATCGAAGCTTCCAAATACGACCTCAACTACATCAAGCTCGACGGCAACATCGGATGCATGGTCAACGGCGCGGGCCTCGCAATGGCGACGATGGATATCATCAAGCTTGCCGGCGGGGAACCTGCAAACTTTCTCGACGTCGGCGGTGGTGCCTCGCAGGAGCGTGTCGAGCAGGCGTTCAAGATCCTCCTCGCTGACGAGAACGTCAAGGCAGTTCTCATAAACATTTTCGGCGGTATCGTTCGCTGCGACATGGTCGCGAACGGTGTTGTCGCGGCGGCAAAGAACCTGGGAGTTTCAATTCCCATCGTCGCTCGACTCGAAGGAACGAATGTCGAGGAAGGCCGGCGTGTTCTTCATGATTCGAATATCGGGATCATTCCCGCGACAACAATGAACGACGCAGCAGAGAAAGTTGTTTCGGCAGCGAACGCAGAATTCTGATTTGGGCCACCGCGACTGAGATTTGGACGTGCTTCGGCACGTCCTTTTTATCCGCAGCTTGAGCCGACCGAAGGGGAGGTTTCTTGGTGAGGTTGCGCCTTTAGTGTTATCATCGTCGAACATTCGCGACTAGTTTGCGGTTAACAATCCGAAAGGGTTGTACTCAGGTAGATCTACCTTATACACTTCTTAACACCCGGCGACGGTTCCCTGCGAACCGACCACGAGACGCCGGAAAGGTAACCTGTTCAGCCAAAATGGAGGATTCTCTCAATGATTAAACGACCACATTCGCTACCAGTGCGCCTATCGTTCGGCATGTCGCTGCTGGCAATTATCCTGCTCGCTCTGTCGAGTCAGGCCCAAACCTCGCGCACCGTCTCCTGGAGTCAGGACAAGGTAAGCCAGACGATCGGAAATGGCGCAGCCGTGCCCGCAACTGAGATCCGGTTCACGGTTTCCAGTCCAATTAATGATGCATCGATATCCGTAGTGCCCGGTGTTGCCAAGTATGTTTCTGTCGAATCGGTCATACCCTCGACGCTGGTGCCAAATACGGAGTACGTAGTTAGGCTTGGATACTCGCTTCCACCGAATGCGATAGAAGGATCTTATTCCGGTACGATCCACATCAAGTCGGGCGGTCGTACGGTTCCTAAAGTACTAGCCATAACGGTTAACGTCGACTTTGACGGAAACACTCCGTCCACTAATGTCCGCACACTGTCGAGACCGACGCTCGGCCTTATATCGGGAATAACCCCCGATGGACGCGGAATATATTTTGCCGTGTCCAATCCGGAACTGGCGGCTTTGACGGCGGGCAACATTCTCGCATTACCTCCTGCAGCATTTATACAAAACGGTTTTCTTGGGAAGATAACCGGAATTGTTCCATTCGGCTCGGGAATACTCATCGAAACAATCTCTGCGTCACTGAGTGAGGCGTTTAACAACGCTCATGTATCACTCGATAAAAATCTGGACGAAAGCGATGTCGTCTCGAACGTGGCCCTCGCCAGCGGCGTATCGTTCCGTCAGAATGCGAGGCGAGGCGGCCTCGCTCAAAGTGACTTAACGGCTTCGATGAATGACCTCGTCCTCTACGATGGGGACGGGAACACCTCGACGACCAACGATCAGGTTCGGATGGACGGCAGCGTTACGATCGATCCCGACCTCCATTTCTCTTTCGACATCGACGATGGCCATCTTGAGCAGCTGGCGTTCACGATCGGACTCAATCAAAGTTCGGAAGTGACCGTAAAGAGCACAGTCTCGTATGACTTTCTCGACGCTGAGAGGGAGTTTGCCAACACACGTTTCGGAACGATCGTGATCTGGGTCGGATGGGTACCGGTAGTTATCGTGCCGGAGGCGTCGCTCGTCGCACAGGTCAGCGGCTCGGCCTCAGTCGGACTTCAGGTCGGCATCACCCAGTCAGCGAACGCGAGCGTCGGATTCGGATACTCGAATGGCTCGTGGCAAGGGATTAACAATTTCTCTAACTCGTTCAACTTCAGCCCTCCGACCTTCACAGCCGGTGTCGACGTCAAGGGCGAAGCCGGGCCGCGGTTCGAGCTCCTGCTTTACGGCGTCGTCGGTCCGCATGCGGACCTCACAGCCTACGTCGAGTTCGACGCCGATCTATTTCGGACGCCGATCTGGCAACTGTACGGAGGCCTCGAGGCAAGTGCCGGCGTGTCGCTGGAAATCTTTGACCACACGATTGCCGATCATGAGTTCCCGCTTTTGATCCAGCAACGAATCCTGCTCGCCGAAGGCGGTATTGCGTCGGATGGTGAGATAGTCGGTGTCGTCAAAGACGCCGTCTCTAATCAAACACTTCCGAATGCGACGATAAATGTTTTCCGCGACGGCGACTTGATCGACACGATCCTGACTAACGCGTCGGGCGGGTTCACCATCCCGGCCCTGACCGGTGCGGTGTACAAGCTGAACTTCACGCGCTCCGGATATCTGCCCGCGACGTATAACGACATCACCGTGTTGCCGGGCGAAACACGGACGCTCGATGTCATTCTTCAGATCAGTGAGGAGAATGGCGGCAACGGGACCGTCTCCGGGAAGATCGTGAATGCGTTGTCCGGTGTGGGAGTACCCGGGCTGACGATGGATCTTCGGCTCGGTATTAACACCAAGATAGGTCCGATCGCTGCCTCGACCTCGACAGTAGCGGGCGGTGACTACTCGATCTCGAATCTGCCGGCAGGAAATTATACGGCCGAAGTGAGAGGCACCGGATATTCGACCGTGTACTTTACGATCCTCTGTATCGGAAATATGACGTCGCCAAATCAGAACGGCGTCATCTCGCCGGTATTACCGTCGAACCAGATTCGTATTGTACTGACGTGGGGAGCAAACCCATCGGACCTCGATTCGCATTTCTTCGGGCCGCTCGCGGATGGTACGCAGTTCCACATGTACTACCCGTACTCCGGCGGGAGCAGTCCGTGGCCATCGGTCGTGAACCTTGACCTCGATGACGTCACCAGCTTCGGACCGGAAACGACGACACTTTTCCAACAGTTTACCGGGACGTATAAATTCTCGGTTCACGATTACACGAACCGATCTTCGACAACCAGCTCTGCTCTGTCGGCTTCGCAGGCCCAGGTACGCTTGTACAAAGGAGCAGACCTGATCGCTAACTTCAACGTCCCGCTGAATCAGGCGGCGACGCTGTGGGAAGTCTTCGAGCTGGAAGGCGATACCGTTCGGCCGTTGAATAATATGCTCTTCTCGTCTGCTCCAACGAGCCTCGGCGAAGAGAATCTTTTTCGATCGCTTCCGGTAAAGTAGTAGGTTGAAAAATTTAGGTGACATCCGGTTATCGCCTTCGAATATCGGATGTCACCTTATTCTTTAGCGACAGCAGTTTTATCCAGCGACATCACCGTTGATTCATCAAAAGCAACGAATCCTTCCTGCCACCTCACCTCTTCTCCAGTTTCGCGAATCACACCGGTCGTAACAAAGGAAATAAAAACCTTTTTCTCCTCCGGGCATTTGTGCGTTCTCTTTCAAGTTAAACTCCTGAATTTATACCAATACATCACCGGTTTTCAGATCGATCGAATCGTGCGGGGTAAATTCGGTTTCTCAATAAAACCTGAATTTCCGTGGGGCGGGGGCCGTTACGGAGACTGCAACTGAAAGTGTCACCGTGTTTCGTGTCCGCTTATGATCAATTCCCTGCCACTGTAAAAACTACCAGTTTCTTTGAGTCCGGTCCGACGATAGAATCATGCCCTGCACCAGACGGCTTAAAGCTAGTCAAGGAAAACATTATGAAAAAAAATCGGCGCGCCGCGCTGGTCATCTTTACCGTTCTCGGAATGCTGTTTCTCGCCGGTGTCGGCTCATCGCCCGCGCAGGGAAAGCGCTAATACATTGAAGCAACGGCGCAAGGAACGTCGACCCAGCTGGGGACAGTCGTCACAATAAAACTCATCATTAACGAATACTCGACGGCAGATGATCAGAAGGCCTTGATCGAAGCATTCACCCAGAAAGGATCTGAGGGCCTTTACAACGCATTGGAGAAAATGCAATCAAAGGGCCGGATCTCACTCACAGGCACGCTCGGTTACGACGTCAACTACATCCGCGAGTTTAAGCTGCCGGACGGAGGCAGGAAGATAAGAATCATTACCGATCGTCCGATAGCATTCGGCGAAGTGTGGGCATCGAGTCGCTCGATGGATTACAACCTGTCCGCAGCCGAGTTCATCATTCCCGCTAATAAAGATAAGGGCACCGGGACATTATTGCCTGCCTGCTACTTCAAGATAGACAAGGAAAATGAACTTCAGATCGAGCTTCGTGTAAATGCCTGGAAACTCTTGAATGTTCGAATCAGGGATTAGAAGGTTTGGTTTTTTGATTACGACCGAGAGGGCTCGGCGGACGAGGTAATAAGAATGAGATCAGTATTTTTCACTCTAGCTACTGCGGTGATGTCGTGCATTCTGTTTTCGTACGCGTCGGCTCAAAAGATCACAGACGACATCCTTCCCAATACCGATTTTTCGAAATATAAAACGTACAAATGGCAGCGGGCTGATAAGGCTATCTATCCAAGTGAGGAAAACGACAAGATGCTAATGCGAGCCATCGACGCGGAGTTGGCTGCAAAAGGCTTGACGAAAGTCGACACTGACACTGCGGACGCATACGTCATCTATCAGTTGGCGATCATGGATGACATGCAGTGGAGTTCATTCAAAGGCGATATCGGTTGGTATGGCGGCTTCACCAACAGCCTGCCGGGGTTTCAAGGCGCGTCGACGAATACGTCCACACAGATTAAGTCCGGCTCTCTTATCCTGGAGGTCTTCGATGTGGCCCAAAAGACAAGGGTCTGGCAGGCATATGCGGTCAAGACGGTCGATCCCAAGGCGGAACTGCAAAAGCGTGAAAAAAACACACGGAAGGTCATGGCAAAAGTCCTGAAGGCCTATCCTTCGCTTAGTAAATGAATGTCGGATGCGGGGCCTCGCCTCGGCAATTAGAGCTTCCTAGCCTCCGGCACATCCGCAGGGTCTTTCCGTCCCGATATGAGTTTGGATGTGATCTGGATTGCGAACCCGCTCCGGCGCTTCACCAAGAAAGGGATTATTACAGATGAGACCGTTCAGAAGCTTACACGCAGTTACCATGACGAAGCGAAGTCCGGCACCGGGTTCGGAGTTTATCTTGAAAAGGCGATCCTCACTACCTCGCTATCGATAACGCTAACCGCTGAGAGGCGGCCGGCAAAAAATGACTCTCAAATGTGAAATCAAAAAACGGTCTGGAATGACCGTTTTTTGCTTCATAACATCGCAGCCTAACATTCCAATCATCCCGGAATTACAGAAGATCTTTTCCCTTCGAAACGGACCCTGTAGTTGACGATCGAGCGAGTTCTCCAAGGGTTCGAACGAATGCACAGCTCGGATTTCATGTACTGGCAAAATTGACAGTACCCCTCACCAGTCAACATCGCTATCTTGGGGAAGAGTAAGAGTCGTCATTGCGACTACAAGCGGTGTGACCTTCCATTCAACAAGCTCTTGCCCGGAGCAGGCGTCGGCCTTCGCTTCAAGCTTGATAAAGCTAACCACAGCAACTACAGAGCTGATCTTGGTTTCGGGCGAACGGGGTGCATGCTCTCGATGAGTGTGACCAAGGCATTTTGACCGAGCTGTACCACGGAAACAGCGTGGAAATGCTCATGAGAGGCACTATGTATTTCCAAACCTTCAAACACGGCGCCACTTCTGAAGATCCACAGCAGATCGATCCGGATCACCCCGTGTTGTTACGCGGATTTTTGGGCACTTCCTTTTTATTATTGGCCGTGGCTCTCGTGATGTTAATGCTTCTTCCTCAACCGAGCTACTCGCAAAACAAAGAGGATTTTGAAGTCAGCAATCTGATCAAAAACGTCAAGGAGCGGTTCCATCTTAATTCGAGAGATGTTGGCAGCATCCGTCCGCTCGTAAATCAGGAGAACAGAAAGGTCCTCGAAGTGTACGCGAGATTTAGTGGTGACCAGCCTGAGTATTCGGATCGTGTTTGGCAGGAAATAGTACTGCGGCGTCGCGAGTTCGAGTCGGGCGTGGGTTTCAATCTCACGCCCCGTCAAAAATCGGCGCTGCGTGCCGCTCGGGCTGCCATCGAAGAAAAGATCCTTGGTTATCTAGTAGAGGATTTCGTGCGATTCCTCGCAGCTTATCTCGAGTTGAGGGATTGGGAACTGGCCAGCGTTCAGAAGGTTTTCGAACTGGAAAATGAAAAGAAGTATCGTGTCCTTTCCCGTCATTTCTCCGATACTTTAGCACTGAATATGGAGATGGAAAAGATCTCTCAGGAATCGGACGATCTGCTCCGATCGCTTTTAGATCGTGACAAATGGCGCGGCTACCTTAGCCTCGTCGAACGCCTAACACCAACTGCATAGAGTCGATCTAACTTGCGCAGTTCGGCCGTCGGCTGCGCAGGTTCTACCTTAATTTGCAGATCATCCGTGATAGCCAAGGTCTTTAGCTGTCGAGTGTATCTTCTGAGAGCGCACAACAAGGAGAGATAAATAAATTCCCTTCCATTGCGACGCGGAGAGCGGTGTTGAGATCCGTGGCCATCTGCGACTTAACAACGTAACCCGAGGCCCCGACCTTTAGAGCGGCCCTGACGAAGTCAGGGTCGTCGTGAACCGTCAAGAATACGGTCTTCGCTTTAGAGCCCTTACTTTTTATTCCTGCCGCAGCTTCGATCCCACTCATGACGGGCATCGAAATATCCATGACGATGATTTCGGGATCGAGGAGCATTACCATCTCGACTGCCGCCGCTCCATCCGATGCCGTACCAACAACGTCAAAGTTAGGCGTGAGCAGATGCAGAACCATTTCGCGCACTTCCTTGTTGTCATCAGCCACTGCCACTCGGATATGACCAAATTGTTTGTTCGACTTCGGCATTGTGGAATGGCCCGGATCGTGAAAACGGAATGCGGCCCTCAGTTGAAATTGCGGCATACCCGTAGAGAGCTTACCGTGAAGAGTCGGCTATGCCATCCCCGTCGTCAAGCGCTTTTCCACCTAAGCGGGTGCAACTTGTGCCCGCTATTTATGCCGCCGAGTTTTATTTCGGCGGCATACTCAGAGGTCAAAAGCTATGCACTCTAGGCTGGAACTTTCCGGGCTAATTCCCTGTCCCAATTTCGGTGGCTCGCGATAGCTGCGATGAATGCCGTCGCGGCGGCCGCAGGTTTTTCACCGGAGATCACGGCGATGTCATCCGTTGCCTTACCGGCGAAGGTTTTATCCAGGAACAGAGCAGTATCACCGGTCGAGCAGATCGCTTTGCAGTGTTTATACGCTTCGTCAACGAAGTGATATGCGTCGGCATTACCCGAGAGCTCTTCGATGCTGTCTGTTCCGGGCGGAACATAGACTGCGTCAAAGAGCACAGATGCCGCCGTGAGAAGACTGAAGTCTGCGGCCACGGCCTTTCCATCAGTCGTCTTAATAACGCCATGCCTGGTAGCAACGGTCTTGAGCACCGCCCCCTCCACCATCAAAGCTTTCTTCATCGCCTCTAAATGCTTACCGTCGAAACCATCTGCAATGAGGGCCGCGATCTTACGCGACTTGATTGTGTTCTTTATCGTGTTCGCCATACTTAACGAGGCTGACGATTCAATCGACGATTTCACTTTCTTAGGCTGGACCGATTTAGGATCCGTGTCCGCACCGAAGGAATGGTTCATCGGTTGCTCGGGTTTCGCGGGTACCGGAAGACCAAGGCCCTCCGCTACCTGAGCCGCCAGATCTTTATCGACCTGCGATAGGATTCCCAGCATCCGGGAGCGGATCGCCTGGATATCTACCTTGCCCAGCTCGAAACGGAGTGCATTTATCAAATGTCTTTTCTCGGCGGGCGACTGACTGTTGTAAAAAAGCGTCGCTTGGCTGAAATGGTCGTGAAAACTCGGACTGCGCCCGCGAACCTTTTTGGTATCAATGCGCTCCTCAAAGCTGTTGAATCCGCCGTCCTTCATCATTGCCTCGAACGGGCATCCGCCGCCGATCGAGTTGGGTTCATAGCTTACGCGGCCGGTGTTGATCGTTTGGCGCATGTGTCCGTCACGCTGGTTATTGTGAACCGGAGCGACCGGGCGATTGATCGGGATCTCGTGAAAATTTGGGCCGCCGAGACGCTTCAATTGAGTATCGAGATATGAAAACAGCCGGCCTTGGAGCAAGGGGTCGTTGCTGAAGTCGATTCCCGGAACTACGTGTCCAACGTGGAATGCGACCTGTTCGGTCTCGGCAAAAAAGTTATCGGGGTTTCGATTTAATGTCAGCTTACCGATTTTTTGAACCGGAACCAGTTCTTCCGGAATCAATTTAGTTGGATCCAAAAGATCGAACTCGAATTTGTGCTCGTCCGCTTCTCGGACCAATTGGACCCCGAGCTCATATTCAGGAAACGCTCCTGATTCGATCGCTTCCCACAGATCGCGTCGGTGAAAGTCCGCGTCCTTCCCTGAAATGTTTTGTGCCTCATCCCACGCAACCGAATGGACGCCGAGCAGCGGCTTCCAGTGAAACTTAACGAACGTCGATTTGTTTTGCTCGTTGAGGAAGCGAAACGTGTGAACGCCAAAGCCCTCCATCATTCGATACGAGCGCGGGAGCGCACGGTCCGACATCACCCACATGATCATGTGCGCTGATTCAGGCATCAGCGAAATGAAATCCCAAAAGGTGTCGTGCGCGGACGCGGCTTGGGGCATTTCGTTATGAGGCTCGGGCTTTACCGCGTGGACAAGATCCGGAAACTTCATAGCGTCCTGAATGAAAAAGACGGGCATGTTGTTGCCGACAAGATCGAAGTTTCCCTCATCCGTATAAAACTTAACCGCGAATCCGCGAACGTCTCGTGCGAGATCGGTCGAGCCACGCGAGCCTGCAACCGTCGAAAAGCGAACGAAGACCGGCGTCTCGCGTTTCGGGTCCTGGAGGAACCCGGCCTTCGTGACCTTCGCCATGGATTCGTAAACCTGAAAGACTCCGTGGGCGCCTGAGCCGCGGGCATGGACGATCCGCTCGGGGATGCGTTCGTGATCGAAGTGCGTGATCTTCTCACGCATGATGAAGTCTTCGAGCAGCGTCGGTCCCCGGTCGCCGGCTTTCAGAGAATTCTGATTGTCGTTTATACGAACACCGTGATTGGTTGTCAGGAACTGATCGGCACCGTCCTCTCGGTTAATGTCCAGATCCAGCTGTTTCGGACTGACGTTCGGATTCTTCTTTTTAGTTGGCATTTTCCTCCCAATGAATTGATAGCAAATTTTGTTTCGATTCAGGCATAAGCCGATTCCGCAGATGCCTGGAAGCGATCCTTCTCGGCCTGCATTTGTGTACCCCAGCTCTCTAGAGTTTCGTCGGCGAACTGATCTTCGACCGAAGGGAACATTTCACCCTCTTCCTCTTCAACGTGTTTGCGAACGTCTTCGATCAACTTAACGAGCAGCGGCTTGAACTTGTCCGCGTCTGAAACCACCGCCCCTAGCTCGCCGAGGAACACCTTCATCTGCGCATGCTCCTTTAACGCTTCGCTCGTCATATCAACGAGTGCTTCGTCTCCGTCTGCCTGAAGAGCGGGATAAAAAATCGACTCTTCAATCTGTGCATGGGCCTGCAATTCGGCCCGGATCTGTTCAAAAAGCTGCGGGTGCTGATCGGGATCCGATCCTTCGACTTCCTCAAATAGACTTTCAACTACTTCATGATCCGCCTTTAACAGCTCGATCGCATTCATAGAATTATTTCTCCTTCGTGTATTGAAGGTTACATTGTAGAGGCGGGCGCGTTTCACCTATGTATAGTCGGGAACATTAAAAAATAATTTAGCGGGATTAGAGGAAGGAGCTGGAATATACCGGCGGAAATTTCGACGGCCGCCCGTTTGCCTCAATGCGATCCAAGCTTGTCGAAAGCAGATCGATTAGACCTTGATCAGAATATTCCTGCGGTAGAGCAGCCACATCAGGAACAACCAGACGAGGATAAAGCAGATGGCATAGGCAAGCGATGCATTGATCGGAGCCGCCCATGAAAGGAAGGCGTGATTGAATATCCATTGCTGCATCGGAACACTCTTTCCTTCCTCCGGCCCGGCGACCCGCACCATACCGAGTAATCGCGCCATGATGCCTGCGAAGACAAATAAAGCCAGAGCATTGACGCCAAAAATAACGAATGGCCAGGCCCAGCGTTTGTAACCTTTGATGTCGATCAACCAATAGCAGGAAGCGAGCGTCAACAATGCGAGGCCCGAGGTGTAAACGACGTACGAGCTCGTCCACAAAGATTTATTGAGCGGGAATAGAAGGCTCCACGACCAGCCGACAGCGAGAAGAAGAACACCGAAGAAGAAGAGGCCGGCGACTTTGTTTAAGGATGAAGGATGAGGGATGAAGGATGAGGAGGAATCGTCCTTCATCTTTCCTTTTTCCTCCTTCATCCTTCCGCCTTCATCCTTCAAAAGCCACGTCCCAGTCAGCACACCCGACAACGTCGTTACTATCGCGGGAATCGTCGATAGAATTCCTTCCGGATCGAAGACTTTTGCGGATCGCCACATGTGAGCTTCTGTGAGAACTGTTCGATCGAGCCAGGCAGCAAGGTTGCAGGCTTTGTCATCGATGGACGTCACATCGCACCCCGGGACGGGGATCACCGTCATCAGCAGCCAATAAAACAGCAACAACCCGACAGCGATGGAGGTCTGCTGTTTCCAGTTCGTGTGCAGAAAAACGATCGAGACAATAAGGTAGCAAACCGCGATGCGTTGAAGAACGCCCGGGATCCGCATCCCCGCAAAGTTGTACCAAAGAATATTTGCACCGCCGAAATAAAATCCGAGTACGACCAGCGCTGAGATCGCCGCAGTGATCGCCGCCGCATTCTTCCTTTCCATCAGATACAAAAAGATCGCTGCGGAAAAAGAAAGGACGAGAAGGATCTTGATAGCGTACGGGATTCCCGTCGTGTCGTTGAACTGGAAGAATGGGATTATCGACATCAACAGGCCGAGACAGAAGATCGTCGCGGCCCGCTGAAGTATCTTCCAGTACAGCCCGCGGTCCACGCCGTTCAGCATCCGCTTCTTCAAAGCGATCGGAATGGCGACGCCGACGATGAACAGGAAAAAAGGAAAGATGTAGTCGGTCGGTGTGATGCCATGCCAAGGAGCATGTTCGAGCGGCCCGTATATCGCCGACCATGTGCCCGGATTATTTACGAGCACCATTCCCGCGATTGTCATGCCGCGGAACACGTCGAGTGAGATTAACCGCTTTTGCGTCGCAGACTCCATCGGCCGTTCACTTCTTTTGGATCAGGCTGATGACCAGCAGTACGACTCCCAGGATAATGCCGAAACCGGTCAGTAGCGCCGCGACGAGAAATAGATGAATGAGTCCGCCAAGCGTCTCACCAGCAATGATCAATCCGGCCATCCAGATCGCAATGAAAAGAATGGTCAGCACGGTGCTGCCAATCAGAATAATAAGAGATGTCTTCCTCAAGTCACCATCCTTTCCCTTTCCGAAGAGAGGTGATATGCGCCGTATGATGACGCGAATGCCAGGCGTAAAGGCCCAGCACGTTTTCGAGTGTCCAGTTTCCGGTTTCGGGATGAACGAATTCGCGTTTGAAATCTTGGTCGGTCATCGATTCAAGCAGTGACGTCCAGCGCGAATGTACACCGTCAATGATATTCAACGAATCATCTACCGGCATCTTGCTGTCGGCAAGCTCGGCCCAGCGATCCTCGTAGTATGGCCGGATCGTCGGAGCTTCATCCTCGGTCAATGCGAGCTTGAAGCGACAGAACGAGTTTATGTGGCTGTCCGCGACGTGGTGGACCGTCTGTCTGAGTGTCCAGCCACCGTCGCGATAGGGTGTGTCTAGCTGCTCGCCCGAAAGGCCGTCAACGGCTGCACGCAAGTTCCCGGGCAAATCCCGGATCACATCAATAAGAGACGCTCGATGAGGCGAATCGACGGATACACCTCGTTCAAACTTCCCGATCGGATATCGTGGGTCAGCAGTCATTGTTTTTCCTCACTTTGCGGTACTGAAACCGCGTTTG
>JBDTMK010000008.1:0-21866 GCA_039934315.1 Pyrinomonadaceae bacterium
CATAGAAATCCGATTCAAAATAGTAATTCAGAAAAGAAGTTCGGGGCTGCAACGAGGATAACTCGCCTCAACCGCAGAGGTGCCGCCTAGTGAGTAACCGCCCTTCGGTGCAGCCAGAGGAAAATCGTAATTTTAGCACAAACCACCGGGTCGTTTAACCCGACAGAGCTTTGAAACTTACGGTGTTCGAGTTATAACGAAGGCATGATTGTAACAACTGGCAACGATGTTAGCGGAAGAGAGATCGGTGAGTATCTCGGTGTTGTTCGCGGGATAGTAGTTCGTGCAACCGGTATTGGCCGCGGCTTCATCGGCGGCTTGAAGTCTATCGCCGGCGGCAATATCGAAGAATTTTCAGTCGTTTGCGAGGAAGCCCGGATGGAGGCATTCAACCGGCTCGTCCGCCACGCGCATGAAGTTCACGCCGACGCAGTAATCGGAATGCGGTACGACGCAACAGAGTTCGGACAGGGTGGAACGACCGAAGTCCTGGCGTACGGGACTGCGGTCAAGTTGAAATGAGTCTGTCATGGAATGAGATGGTTAGGAATTGGGCGCCGATTTCGAGAAGACTCAGCCTATATTGTGTCCCTGCGATTTTGTCGCAGCACTATGCACTTCCGACTCTTTCCTCGTCACAGACGGGGCGACTTCCCATTCTTGCCCGTGCGCATATCGCTGATCCAGTTCAGCCAACGGTACTTCAGCGTTTTGGGCGCGAGGAATTCCGTTATACCCGCCGTCTTTCGCGGGATACCGTCGCGAAGTGTAAGCGTGATCTCACTAAGAAATCTTAGATAATAAAAACTTGAATCGATGACTTTGATCGGCTTCACACGAAGCCGCATATTGTCTTCGGAGATCAGGCGGAGACGCGTCGGATACCGGATCCCAAATTTGTCCCGAACATAATTCTGCTCTTCGTATTCCGCATTCCTTTCGCGCAACTCGCCGTTCTTTATTACCAGAAGCTTCGTGCTCGGGGTGTGCTCACCCAGTTCGCAGTATCGATAAAACACTACCGTCGAATCCGCATAATGCGCCCGGCCCCAATGCCAATCGCGAACCGTTTTCGCGAGCCAGCGATTGTCTAGGTTATGGTCGTGATACCCCGTGCCCCGGAATTGACGGACGTCGGCTATCTTGCCTTTGCGATCATAGACGGAGATCTTTCCGGTAACATCGGAACGAGGCGCGACCATGTTCCAGCAATGCGAGCTTTCGCCGTAGCCAAACGAATCGGACGAGAGATCCGATTCGATAGAAAGCCACTCGAGATTTGCTTCAAGCCGCCGCCCGCCCGAAAGTTTTACATTGATCGATACCGAATATCCGGAACCATACGCTGCCCTTTCAAATTTAAAAAATGATTTGCCGATGTGACACTCTGGCGATTCGCGGCTGGCGGAAAATTCGCTCTCAGGATATTCGTTGACGCATCGGTACAGCGGTTTCCCGTCACGAAAGTAGGTGAAAGAGATCGCAGGGTATCGTTCGGTGCGTCCGCCCTCTTTGTTGTACCTGGGCGAATAAATGAAGTTGTCTAAAAACATTACAACCAACGCTTCCTTGCCACCATCGGCCAGCGCGTCGAAGTACCACCACTCATATGCCTTCGGATCTTCCTGCGGGTGCCACACGTCTGCCCGGACGCTTGAGGAAAACGCGAAATCACCGGTTGAGGCCGTTGGCGCGAGTATGTCCATCTGGATTTCGAGGGGATTGCTGTAATCGGTACTTCCGGTTTAGAATCGCAGAAATCAGAATTTTAGGCAAACATTTTTCGGTATAATGAATCTCTGAAATGACACTGCTCTTCCCGAGTATTTTTTGCAAGAGGAGAACAAATGAGTTACATGACAAAACTTTTTCTTTCGGGCTTAGTAGTGTTCGCGGGCTTATTCGCGGCGGCGTGTCCGGATCGAACGAGCATCGCCGACATTGAGGCGAATCCGTCAAGATATCAGAACAAGGAAATCGTGATCGCTGGAACGGTCCGCGACAGTTACGGTGTGAACATTCCCGGTACGAAGGTTCGTGGCGGCGCATACAAGATCGACGACGGAACCGGATCGATATGGATTGTTACCGAAGACGCCGTTCCGACAAGAGGAGCTCAGGTCGGTGTGAAGGGGATCATCGGAAATGGCGTCAACTGGAACGGCAGGAATTACGGGCTTGGCGTTTACGAGAAAGACCGCCGTTCGAGTAAAAAATAAATAAGCTTCAAATGACAAATGAAAGGCGGCGGGCTAACATGCCTGTTGCCTTTTTCTTTATGGGTCTAATGCTCCAATCTTTCGAAAAGCGGTTCGCGTTGATCCATCAACGCTCGCTCGCCCTGCTTGAGGATCTTCCGGACGCAGATCTGTTTCGGAAACCGCGTGAGCTCGGACGTTCGATGGCGATGTTTTCCTGCGGCGAGTACACCCTTCGATCAGCTGCGGCGGTCGAGCAGACTTGCGGAGGTGTTACAACCAGGCTGTGGGATGATCCTTTTGAGTGGACCCTTCCCGAGGAGCTTTCGACATCCGCCAAGGTCATCGGCTATCTTACCGAAGTCGAAGTCGAACGAGCTTCCGCATTTCGATTTTTCACATCCGACTCAGATCTCGGAAAACGAATACCGGCGCCCGAAACTCTTCGATCCATTTTCGACTTGCTGCTGGATACCGTCGCCCGGGCCGAGCATTATCAGGGGCGTGCCTTCGCTGTATTTCAAATGCTGTCGGATAGGAAATTGCCGCGGGTGTAGATTACGAACTTTTTGCATAGCGAACCTTTTCATGTAAAGATTCGTTAGGCATCAAGTCATTCCGGATTTCATTCTAGCGGAGAGCAAACAATGCACTGTCCCCGTTGCGGCCAGCAACAGATTTCCGATCAAACAAAATTCTGTTCAAGGTGCGGCTTTCAGCTCGGCCTTGTTGGCGAACTGCTTGAGAACGGCGGCTTTCTGCCGCAGCTGGCGGAACTTCATAAGGGAAAAAGCCCCCTGTTCAGTCGAAAGAACGGAGTTATCTTTTCCATTCTCTGGTTCATTTTTTGGGTAATGATGATGACCTCCTTTTTTGCTCTGGCTGGTGCCGAAGAGGTTGCAGCGGTTCCCGCACTATTCGGAGTGTTTTCAACGATGATGTTTTTGGTCATCTCGGTCGCATTTCTGAAACGTGCACCAAAGGCTTATGAATTAGCCGCCCATCAAATGCCCGGTGTGTCTTCTGTCGGATCTCTCCATGGAAATACTTCGATGGGCGCACTGCCGCCGCAACAAAGTCAGCCAGCTTCTTCGTATATGCCCCCTGAAGGTTCGTGGCGCGCTCCCGACACCGGCGATCTTGCGCGTCCTGGAAGCGTCATCGAAGGCACGACCAAACTTTTGAAAAAGGAAGAATAGGCTCTCTATCCATTGCCCGAAGTGCGGCCAGCAGCAAATCTCGGATGAAACACGTTTCTGCTCGCGGTGCGGATTACTGCACACCGGCATTGCCGCGATCGTCGCGAATGATGGCGTTGTCTTCGGGCAAAGAGCGGGGCTAACGGGCAGTGACGATTCGCCGAAGCGGCGGGGAATCAAACAAGGGTTTTCATTTTCCTGCTAACCTTTCTCATTGTGCCGCTGCTCGCAATGGTCACACTCGTTCTGAACCTCAAACCTTTTTTGCCAACTATCGGGACTTTTCTTTTTGGTATTGGAGGAATGTTGCGAATTGCGTATGCGCTTCTGTTTGAGCCAGGTGTCGGTGGAAGGCAGAGCCTCATTGGGCAGCCTACTCTGATTCCGAACGAAAATCGCGGGGAATTACCTGGATCACAGGTCGTCCCCGCTTCCGTCTATTCTGGTCCCGGCGAATCATGGCGCGACACTAACGACCTTCAACGCACACCGGGCAGCGTCACCGACAGCACCACCAAACTCCTTCAGAAAGACGATCCCGATCAGTAACCGATAGCTTCCCCGTCGCTTCGCGAATCGATCGCACCCAACCGCACACTATCCTCGTCGATCATGATCCCGGTCGCCGAGGCTACGTTGCTCGGCCTCTCGGCAAACTTGTGTCCGTAACTCTGGAGGATCTTGAGCGTATCCGGTGACATCCCGTACGGTTCAAACAATATCTCGTCCGGGTACCATTGATGATGCACGCGCGGGGCGTCGATCGCCTGCTGAATATTCATGTCGTGATCGATGACGTTGATCACAGATTGAAGCACCGCATTGATGATCCTGGGGCCGCCGCGCGCTCCGAGCGCGAACCACGGCGTTCCATTTTTACGCATGACGATCACGGGTGTCATCGACGACAGCGGACGCTTCATCGGTTCGACCTTGTTTCGCTCACCCTGGATCAGCCCGAACATGTTTGCTTGCCCCGGACGCGCCGCGAAGTCGTCCATCTCATCGTTCAATAGAACACCGGTGCCTTTTGCCGTCACACGCGACCCGTAGAGATCATTGATCGTATAAGTGTTTGTGACGATATTTCCAGCCGCATCCACGACCGTAAAATGCGTCGTCTCCATTCCCTCTTTCGCGGCGATCTCGCCGTGACCGACATCGCTGCTGATACTCGCCTTTTGCAGATCGATCGATGAGCCGCGCTGGCGTGCGTAGCTTTTGTCGATGAGCTTTGCAACCGGCACGTGCTGGAAATCCGGATCCGCCATGAACTCCGCGCGATCCGCGAATGAACGGCGCATCGCTTCAACCAGCAAATGATATTTTGCGGCGGAGTTGTAGCCCATCGCCTTAACGTCGTACGCCTCAAGGATATTCAGGACCTGCAGGAGAACGATGCCTCCCGAGCTTGGAGGCGGCATCGTAATGATCTCGTGCCCCCGATAGTTTCCGCGAAGCGGCACACGCTCCCTGGGTTTGTAATTCCTGAGATCTTCCAACGTTATGAAGCCGCCATTCGCTTTCATGTCGGCGGCGATCAATTGTGCGGTTTTTCCGGAATAGAAATCGTGTGCGCCGTTTGCGGAGATTCGCCCGAGAGTCTGGGCAAGATCCGGCTGGCGAAACAAATCGCCTTCCTTGAAATATGTGCCATTGTTTAGAAAGATCCGATTGCTCTCCGGATATTTCGAGAGGTACTTCTTGTAAGCGACGAACAGCGCAGCGAGCCGGTTTGTTAGTACGTATCCATTTTGCGCAAGGGCACGTGCCGGTTCGACAAGTTCACGCCAGGTAACTTTCTCGGAGCCGTGCTTCTTGAACGCGAGCTCGAACCCCGCCACTGTCCCGGGAACACCCGACGCTCGGTAGCCTATGGTTGAAGATCCCTCGCCTTCAATCAATTTTCCGTCCTTCCCAACGAACATGTCACGCATCGCTGCACCCGGCGCCATTTCTCTGTAATCGATTCCGAACGCCTTGCCATCGCTCCGGCGAATCAGCATAAAGCCTCCGCCGCCAAGGTTCCCCGCTTCCGGATAGACGACCGCCAAGGCAAGTCCGACGGCGATTGCCGCGTCGACCGCATTGCCTCCCTTCTTTAGAATATCTATCCCGATCTGAGACGCGAGCTCGTGCTGCGACGCGACCATCGCATGCCGTCCGCGCACAGGTTCGCGCGTCGCTGGTAACGAAACCGCTGTCCGAAAGGCTGTCGCGGACGCGAGCTGCGTTCCCCCGATTAGCGATATTACGAATGCAAAAAAAAGAACGCAGATCAATGGCTTCCGAAAGTTATGTCGCTTCATACGGGAACTCTAGCAAAACTTGATTACCGGATAAAGCTGAGTCGGGTTTGTGTTATTCACTTCGAAGATCAGGAATCGGTTTTCGGCTTTGTTCCGTGTTTTCACAAGGATCGTAAGCAAGGCAAACTCGTTCCGAAGTAGGTATGCTATAGTCTCTTTTTCGATTAATTCCTGATCTAGAAATGACTGACGGCGAAAGTAGAAGCTATGTTCTTGACGCGTTTTTCACCGAAACACCTGGTGCGAAAAATGGGTCGTATCCCCTCGCGTGTGCGTCGAAGTCTTTCTGAATACCGCTTTTTTACCTACCTAGCTATTCTCGGCCCGGGCATCATCGCCGCAAATGCGGGGAACGATGCGAGCGGCATCGCAACCTATTCAACAGTTGGTGCGGGATTCGGATATACGATGCTTTGGGCATTCATCCCGATGGTGATAAGCCTGATCATCGTTCAGGAGATGTGCGTTCGGATGGGCGTCGTCACCGGGCAAGGTCTCGCCGATCTGATCCGCGAACAATTCGGCGTGCGATGGACGGCGTTGATAATGCTCACGCTGCTCGTCGCCAATACTGGTGTCATCGTTTCCGAGTTCGTCGGTATCGCTCAGGCGTCGGAGCTGCTTGGCGTACCCCGCTATTTTTCTATTCCTATCGCCGCGGCAGGTATCTGGTGGCTTGTCGTTCGCGGATCACAGAAGCGTGTCGAGCGAGTGTTTCTGCTAATGTCGCTTGTTTTCTTTTGTTACGTTGTATCGGCGTTCGTTTCAAAACCGAACTGGAATGACGTGGCCGCGGGTTTCGTCCATCCAACCTTCAGCTCAGATTCGATCTATCTTTTCACGATAATGGCGCTCATTGGAACGACGATCACCCCTTTCATGCAGGTGTACGTTCAATCGTCCGTCGTCGAGAAGCAAATGGATAAGGACGATCTGGGGATCGCACGCGCTGACGTTATTGTCGGGACGCTATTCGCATGTATGATCGCGGCGTTCATCGTTATCTCAACCGCCGCGACTCTCCATACGGCTGGCATCACGACCATCGACTCCGCCGCGACGGCAGCCGAATCCCTGGTTCCTATCGCCGGCTCGTATGCGAAATACATGTTCGCCGTCGGACTGTTCGGTGCTGCAATGCTCGCCATGGGAGTACTACCTCTGGCCACAGCTTATTCGATAAGCGAGGCTCTTGGTTTTGAAAAGGGACTGTCTCGGTCTTTTCGCGAAGCTCCCATTTTCCTCGGTATATTTACAACTCTGATCCTGATCGGAGCGATCGTCGCACTTATCCCGGGGATACCACAGATCAAGCTGCTGCTCCTCACCCAAACGATCAACGGCGTTCTTCTGCCGGTGATTCTGGTCGCTGTCCTTTCCCTTGCGAACAATCGCGAGATCATGGGTGAATACCGGAACTCACTGCCGCTCAACCTCGCGGCGGGAGCGACTACGCTTGTCATCTCGGTCCTCTCACTGTTGTTGATTGGAAAAACGATTGCTGGTATGTTTTAGCCCGAAGACCCTATATGCCTGCCTCGGACTTCAGGAACAAAGCTGCATTCTTCCTCATCTTTACCGGGATCGTGATTGTGATCCTGCTGCTGATGCCGGTTGCCGAAGCGCAAATCTACGCATACTTCTTTAATCAGTTCGGCGTAACCGTCACGCCTGAAGGCATTGCCGTTCCGGTGTCCGGAGATCAACGACCGGGCATGATGGTTGAGACCTCCGTTTCGCTGGCGGTCCACCTTTTTCGTATTTGCCGGATCCTTCTTTGGATGGCATTGGTGATCTCGGTCGTGCGGTTTGTCGGCAACATGATCGTGTCGACTATCCGGGGATCACAGAGCGAAGTTTCGTCGCTGGTAAAGACCGTTCTCTCCGTCATCATCTATATCGTTTCATTCTTCATTATCTTCCAGTCGCATTACCCGGACGTGCCCCTTGCTCCACTTTTCACGGGCTCGACGATCCTCGGAATCGTCGTTGGTCTGGCAGTGCAGGACACGCTCGGAAATCTGTTTGCGGGAATCGCGCTGCAGGCCGATCAGCCGTTCCAGGTTGGTGACGTAGTCACGATGATGAATCAGCAGGCCGGTGTCGTCGAAAGCGTTTCATGGCGCGGAGTCAAGATAAGAACTTTTCAGAACAAGCTGCTCGTATTGAGCAACACGGTCATGGGTAAGGAAATGATCGAGGTCGCCCCGCGCGACAACCTGAACGCGCGCCTCGTTTTCTTTAACACTCTGTATGTGCACTCGCCGGCCAAAACTATACAGGCTGTTCGCGATGCAGTTCGGCAGATCGAGAATGTGTCGCAGAAAATCAGGCCGGTGGTTCGAATCAGAAACCTGGGCGACAACGGTATTGACTGGGAAGTGAAATACTGGGCTGACGATTATACAAAGCATCATGATACGGACGCTCTCGTACGCAGTCGCATCTGGTATGTTTTTAATCGCGAGAAAATTGACTTCGCATACCCGACCCGCACCGTTCACATTGCCGAGAAACGCGAAGAGACAACGTTGGTCGAACACGTTAACACCGTCTCGGAAATGCTTCAGCAGGTGCCATTGTTCCTCCCTCTCGGCGAGAATGAACTCGAGAGGGTTGCAAAAGCATCGACGACGCGGGTGTATGCTCAAGGAGAAGAGATCGTACGGCGCGGCCAGGAAGGAAACTCGATGTTCGTTATCGTACGCGGCGCGGTAAAAGTTCAGATTCCCGAAAATGATTATCAGAAGACGATCAACGAACTCCGGGCCAACGACTTCTTCGGCGAGATGAGCCTGCTCACCGGACAACCACGAACGGCTACAGTCATCGCGGATGAGGAGACCGAAGTCATCCAGATAAAAAAATCTGCGATCCGGCCCTTATTTGAGGCTAATCCCGATCTAATGAAATCGATGCGGGACATCATCGAAGAGCGTCGGACGGTCCTGATTTCCAAAGAGAATCAGGAAGAAAGCGTGGAAGAAAGAGACGCGGGAGTTTTGACCTCGATACGAAATTTCTTCGGATTCAAGTAGGGCATGTTTGACGGGCCTTTCTAGCAAAGGGTCGTGAAATTAAATTCCGATCGAGGCGTGAACCAGAGGAGAAATAGAAAGCCGGCACCTATTAGTTGCCGGCCCAAATTACAAATGGCCGAGAATCATTTCCCGGCCATTTTTGTTTGTCTTAAATTATTGAACGTTCTTATCGTAAATATCATGAAGAAGCTCAGAGATCGATTGGCGATCAACAAACGGGTCCGGCTTCGGCTGGTTCTCCTTAGGACTTTTAGAATGATTTACGATCCGCCCCATATCGGATTCTCCGGGGTCGTCAACTACGGAATAAGATGCGTCACGAACTAGAGCTCCCCTGGATTCATACGCGTACCCATTCGCCTGAACCCCGTCCAATGCTTTCGGGGACTCGATTACGACCGGTATCGCAGAAAACTGCTGCCGGCTCTCTTCCAGCAACGATTTCGCCCGGAGCTTTCTCGCCCTTTCAAGCGCCCTGACCGCCGCCGACGTGAGTGGGGCTTCGGTCGGTTCTCGCTCGATCTTTCGCAGGACCCTTACGTAACTTTGTAGCTCCGTCGAAGGTGAAACAAAAGATTTTTCATCCGAAGATAAGTTCTCGACAACGTAGGTTAAATTAGTTATCGCGGCTTTATGGTTTCCGACTTTGTTCTGCAGTGCACCGAGTGTGAAGTGAACAAGCGGAGGCGCAGATTTCATTCTGCGAATAATATCTTCGCCGTGCCTGATGGCTTCGTTGAGCTCAAAACCGTACCATCGTCGCTCGTCGTCGCGCAGCATCTCGTTCGCCGTCAGATAGAACTCGAAGATTTCTCTCGTCTCACTCCGCGTACCGGACGAGAACATTCGCAGCAGAAAATACGCAAAGATACCAAAGAAGAAAATCACGAATGGCGGGAAACCTGCTACCAGAAGCATCGACGCGACAACACCAAAAGCAAGAAGGTATTGTCCCCTCTCCTTCATAGTTCCCCGCTCCCTTCGTTGCAATTGCGTCTCGCTCACGTTGATCCTTCTTCTAATGTCACGCCCGCCACGGGCAAATCAAACTGAGTCTTTCGGACCCGAACGCTTTTTGGTCTTTGGTTTCGGATTGCCATTGGCCGTTTTCGCTTTATGCTCGGCTGGACGAGCCGCTTCCTTCTCTTTTTCCTCTTTCTTGAACCCAAATTCCGCCATCACATCCAGTACCTTGTCCGCGATCTTGAAAGGCGAATTCATGATAAACGAAACTGTCTCGCCGAAGGCGATCGTTTCAAGCTGGACCAGGTTCGCAATCTTTTTTTCAAGTGGCATGTCGGCAAATGCTTTTCGGTATTCTTCGCTCGTATCGGCCGCGGCGGCCTTTTCGTCGGGAGACGCATCCTTTACTTTTTCTTCAGTCATAATTTCAATCTCTCCGGGCTTCTCGATCTTCACCTGGCAGGCGAGCCGCTCGTTCGGCTTGCGGCCATTTTTCGCGAAGTGTTCCGTTTCCAGCTTCGTCTCTTCCGAGAGCAGGTCGGAGCCCGATTTAATCACTATCGAGCAATGATGTGTATCAGATTCACGAACGCATACCTCGTCGAAATGTATTCCAAATCGCTTCGCGGCATCGATCAGGTAGGTCCCAACAGCGACCAGTCCCTCGCGGCCCTCACGCTCAAACTTAACCTCAGCTTCCAACATTTTTAATTCTCACTTCGCTAGTGCTCGACTGCCGTCTTGACCCGGACTTTCGGCTGTGCGCCGGATGGGGTGACCGTCATTTCACTTTCCATTTTCTGGCAGTCTTCGCAAACTCCCCACATACGCAGACTGTGATGCGTAGGACGGAACCCAAATTTGTCCGCCATTTGATCCTGGAGGTCTTCGATCGCGGCCGAAAAGAACTCGATCACCTTTCCGCACTCGGTACAGATCATGTGGTCGTGGTGTTGATGGTTGTAATGATGCTCGTAATACGTCTTGTTATCTCCAAAACGCACTTCCCGCGCCAAGCCGGCCTCCGTAAGCAGCTTCAGCGTCCGGTACACCGTCGTATGCCCGACGGAAGAGTCTTCCTTCTGAACAAGCCAATACAGGTCCTCACTGGTCAAGTGCTCTTCGGTTTTCAAAAAGATCTCCAGAATAAGGTCGCGCTGGCCGGTCCGACGCAGGCCCGCTTTCTGAATGTGGTCCAGAAAGATCTCCTTTTCCTGCACGAACTCACCTTTTTTCTTCGCCATACTCTTTGGGGGTCTAATTTTATCACCCCGATTTTCTTTTCGCCATCGAAATCAGATCGCGCACTTTTTGCAGTTCCTGCGGATTCTCGTGATTCATGGCGGCGAGCTCCAGAGAGCGCTCGCCCAAGAGGAGATATACGTCTCTCACCAGATCGGACATGTTGCTGTCGATCGAGGAAAGATGTCGCTCGATCGCATCGACATCGAGGCGCGCAAAGCTGCCCGTCAGAGCCCGTTCGAGAGTTTGAGTTTGGAGGTTAGCGATAGTGCTCGAGATTAGCGGCAGCAGGATTTCTTTCCCGACTCCCTTTTCGATGCCGCATTTCGACAACATTTCGATTGCGACATCGATCAATGCGACGAGGTGCCCGCAAGCCGTAACTGCTGCGGCATGGTAAAGCGGCTTTTGCGACGAGTCGATAGAGAAGAAACGGCCACCAACCGATTCAACGACGGACCGGGCGGCGTTTACAGCAGTTGTATTCCCCTCGACGCAAAAAAATGCGTTGCGGAAGTTCTCAGCCCCGGATATCGCGTCACTAACCGAAACAAGCGGGTGCATGCTCGCGGTGAAATGTCCGGCATCTGCGAGGACGGAAAGCGATTCCGACGAGAGCGAACCACTCGTATGGATTACTACGGAACATGTTTTCAGTCGATCGCGAATCTCGCCTGCGACGAAAGCAATTGCTGGATCCGCGGTCGCGATGAGCACAACGTCAGATTCGAGATCGGGCAAGCTGCTTGACCATTCGACGACCGTCGCCGTCGCCGGTAAGAGCGGCGAGATGAGTTTTGCGGTTGAACGGTCGCGATGAATCAGGTAGTCGATCCGGTAACCGGAACGCGACAACGCGACCGCAAGAGCGCCGCCGATGCGTCCGATACCAATTATGGATACGCTCTGCATACCCATAAAATATAGTGGAAAAAGAGAAAACTAGACAGTGAAGGTTGTGCGCGATCAGACCGATACGATCTCGTTCTGGAAATCGGCAGCCAACTCCGCATCGAAGTTGGACGAACCTGGATCGTACCGGCGCTGGTTATCGGACTGATCTCCCGATGTGCCCAGAGCCTTTTGCAAAACTTGTATTTGAATTAACGAGAACGCCGGCGGCTGCTCGTTCTTTTGCAAACCTTCGATCAGCCCTCTCGCGGCCACTGAAGCGCTTTTGTCGGAGGTCTCACGTTCGATCTTCTCGAGCAGCGGAGTGATGACGTTATGTTGATTCGACAGAGTCTCACGGTAAGAACGGAGTGCGTGTAGGATCGTGTCGGAAAGTCTTGCGGGAAGCCTTTCCCACCGCCGTTCCGCGGCGATCCCGAACGAACACCTGCAAAACGGTCTTTCCTGAAGCGCTTCCCTGACGCCGAAATTACAATCAAGCTCATCGAACTGGCGCTGAATGTCCCGGATGATGGCGGCTGGCTTGGGATCGAATATGGAAACACGCGCAAGGTTTTCGAATTCCCACCATTCGTCACTTCGCAGGATCTCTTGATAACCAGCCTGCAGTGAATGAGACCGCATGACAGCGTCGTGCCGGGCGGCGAAATGCTCCGCGAAGTCGCGCTGAAATTTGATCCAGAGGTAACCGAGTTCCCGGTTGCTGGCGTCGCTCGGATTCCAGTAACTGCCGTCAACAAGCTGATAAAGCTGCTCGCGCATTTCTTCTATCTCGTCCACCTCTGTGACCTCGCAGCCGGAGAGGTAAGAAAGGATCTTCGCTCGGGTCGGGGTGCCTTTTATAAAGCTGTCGATAACCACCAACTCGCTTTGCGCACGCTGAAACTGTTCTTCAGAATCGGAAAAGGTGTCGGCGATACGGTTTAGACATTCTTCGAAAGAAAGCGTCCCGTCGAGACCGGCTTTAATTATCTCGGCTGTGGCACCAAGAGTTTTCGAACAGCGGGAAGCGAGGTTCCAGATGCGGGCATTCAATACATCATCGGGCAGCTCGTTGAATCTTTTGAGGACTCTCGCCTTATGCCAATCGACATTCCAGAGCTCGAGCGCTGCTTTCAGTGCGGCTCGGCCGGCCTCATTCTCAAGCGACTTGATGTTGTTATCGCCCGAAACAACGGCCGCCCACCGAGCAAGCTTCTTCGCAGAAAACGACGCACCGGCAGGCTTGGCTATGCCGACGATGTCATCCCAAATGATCTTAAGATCCAGAGATCGCTGATTGATGCGATCCCCTTTGGAGGTGACAAAATCGATCTGCCGTTGCGCCACGAGAGCTGTCAGCAAGAGATGCTGAGCTTCGCGCACGAACCCGCGCGGTTCCTGTCGAAAATGATCGTAGATTTCCTTCAATGAAACCGTTCCGCCGGTCTTTTCTTCGGCGACTCTCGAAAGAACGTCGGCGGCCGCCGGAAGTGCGGCGAGAGCCTCGTCGGATTGGGGAGCTAAAAAGCCCTCCTCCTCGGCGACCAGCCCCATCGGTAACGCAAAGCTCCGTGCAAGTTCCTGAACTTCGGGCAAATTTTGGCGAGATTGATTATAGAGATCGGCAACCAGGGTACCGACTTCGGCAAGTCGGAGGCGGCGCGGGAAAGCCGGATGCTGCGGGTATCGCGTCTCGAACAAAGGCTCGAGCATTACGGAAAACAAGTCGACGAGGGTCTGCGATGATCGCGCTTCGTCGGTGAAGTTGTAATCGAACCCTTCGATCGTCAGCTTTCCGTCTTCAAGGAAAACTCGATTAGCGATCTTCCCGACACGTACCGCATGCGAATGCAGAGATGCACGGATCTGTTCGCTAAACTGCTCGCGCAAGTCGGACTGAGAATTCAAAGCGAAATATTTGAGGATCGTTTCAGCTTCTTCTTTACGCAGCTGATCGGGTTTCCACATCACGCGGGAAACTCCGGCGGCCGGCTCAAACGGCACGGCCTTTTCATCCTTCAGATCAATGACGACTTCCCAGTCCATCTGAAGGTCGAGCGTCGCTCCATGTGCGCTGAGGTCCTCGCTATCGTCTTCAACCCAAAATACGCGACCTCGCCGATGGCCGCCGCGCCACTCGACGTAGGAATCCATCCAATCCTGTCGGACTTCGTCGGTCCCGCTCGAAAGCGTGCAGTCCGTGAACCGCTCCTGCATCAAGCGCCGCAAAACTTTCGGGACGACGCTTGCCGGGATGTCGGTAATCGCGGTCGAAAGCGCCTGGTTGAGGCTGTCCTTGCTGCTGACCTTAAATCCGTATCTCGTCTCGCGGCCGTCTTCGGCAAGTATCTGGATATCGTCCGGCAGCTCGTCCGCAAACTTTACAATCAAATCGTCAACGATCGTAAGCGCACGGGCCGGCTCATCCTCGTCGAAGATGAGCATCGCCGCGCTGATCTCGCCCGCCGTCGTTCCCTGCCCATCCAGCGAAAGGATGAGCAGGGCCTTTAGGATCAGCTTCGCCTGCAAACGGCGGAGGACCGGAATTTTACCCACCACTTCCGCGTTTAGATGGTCATACGCTTTGAACGCTTCTTCAAGATCGGAGATCTTTCGAAGCGATTTTTCTACGTTATCGAATACTTCATCGAGCCCAATGAGGGAGTTCGCAGGCCTACCCAGAATCCTTTCTGCGGCGGCTGATGCGAACCCGAGCAATGCGAAATCGTGGACATAAAGCCGGACAAAAGGCGCCACCTCAAGGATCGCCGGATGGAGAGGGTAGAGCGAGGAGAACCGCTGCTCACTCCATCGAAAGTTCGGCAGCACTTCGCGGAAGTAGGTGTAGACCCCGGACAAAGCCGCCTGTGCCTGCGGATGCTTTGGAAAAACGTAAGTGTTTACGACTTTGTAGAGGTGTTCCTGGTCGAGATAGTCGATCGAGAAGCTGCGGGAAATCCCTAGGTTCGATCCGTCTGCACTCGCGATGTCATCGTCGAGAGCCACGCCGAGAAAGATATTAAGGGTTTTCGCTGATTCGGCGATCTCGCTGAGGAATGGACCGTCGTCACGCGTCACGCGCGAACCGCGTTCGTACGCCGTGTCTATCAAAAGGATCAGCGGAAGCTCGCCCGCCTTTTCGGCGGCGGCACGAAGAATGTCCGTCACTGAGCCGCCAAACTGCGAACAGTCGATACCTAAACTCTGATTTACCGCTTCGGTAAACTCGTCGAACAGGCTTTCGTGCAGTCCGCGTCGCACGAATGTCACCGGATAATGCCGGCGTGTAAGGCGATGAGCACCCGCTGCAACGTGGGGATCCAGGACCCGTGATCGGAGCTCAGGATGCGAAACAAGCGCCCCCAGGGTGGCGAGGAAGTGGCTCTTTCCTACACCGCGATATCCGGCGAGTGCGAACGCCGCCCCTTCGCCCGGGCCTACCGATGCGACCTTATCCAGCCACTTGGCCATCAGTTCGGAAGTACCGTCGGTGAAGTAATACCCGGCGACGGTCTCGGCGGGATCTGCCGAAAAGTCACGAAGGTTCTTATGGGCGCGAACCTCTACGATGTCTTTTACTTTTTCCTCGATGCGTGCCATTTGAAGATGAAAGCGGTGGTTGCTTGAACTCCGAAGTGAAGGTAGATTGTCGGGAAGCGATTGCGCGGATCGATCGCCGGGGATATTTTAACAGTTTCGAACCGGAAAAATAAAGGCTTTTTCTAAGGCTCGGCAACTTGGTTCGTTGGTCGCTGGCCCCAAAGTCCCTGGTCCCGTCACACTCGACGAGAGAAACTGAACAGGAGGTGAACAGCAGAGCAGAGTAATCGCTACAAACGTTGGCTGTAAGGCCTGGATACCCCCGGGGTTTGGACTCTACGACAGAGGCCTTCGATCCCAGGTTTTTTGGCAACAATCGCAACTCTTACCGGATTTCCCGCATCATATGGTCGTTGATTTGTAACTAATCAGGGTTTACTATTTACCTCATCCGATTGAAGAATTTCCGGAGGCATCAAATGCATAGAGAATCGATTCGAAAAGTCAGCGCATTCTCACTTACCGTGGCTGTTTGGTTTAGCGCTGTTTCGTTCTTCCCGATGTCTGCCCGCGCGCAGGTGTCAGAGGACGTTAAAGACGATAAGAAACCGAAAGCCGTCAAAAAAGACAATAAGTCTAAAGCACAGCCGAAGACGGCGACGACTGACGATAAGACCCCGCAGGGTCCGGTCTCGAAAACTTTGTCCTCAAAGGAAGACCCTTCTCAGATAGGAAAACGTAAGATCAACAGCGGTAGCGACAAGCTCTTTGGCTGGCTTGGCGGTTCACAGGAAAAAGAAGTTGCCGTAGGCCGACAGCTCGCGCTCGAGGTTGAACAGCAAGCGAAACTAGTTGACGATCCGCTCATCACGGAATACATCAATCGCGTCGGTCAGAACGTGGTTCTCCATTCGGACGCAAAGGTCCCATTCACGATCAAGGTTATCGACAGCGACGAAGTAAACGCGTTCGCATTGCCCGGCGGATTCTTCTTCGTCAACAAGGGGCTAATCCTCGCGGCGGACAACGAAGCGGAATTGGCCGGCGTTATGGCCCACGAGATCGCCCACGTTGCAGCCCGTCACGCGATGGAGAATCAGGGCAAAATGCAGGCTATTCAATACGGATTGCTTGGCACGATCCTCTTCGGCGGCGGTATCGCCAGTGCGATTGCACAGAACGCCGGCGGTTTCGCGCAGCTTCTGAGCTTTATGCAGTTCAGCCGCGGAGCGGAGTCAGAGGCGGACCTGCTCGGTGTTCAGTACCTGTATGCATCGGGCTACGATCCGACCGCTATGTCGACGATGTTCGAAAAGCTGAGCCAGAAGAATAAGAAAAAGCCGGGAACGCTTGCGAAGATATTTGCCAGCCATCCGCAGTCGATCGATCGTCGCGATGCGAGTATTGCGCTAGTTTCAAGGTTTCCCGAGAAAGAAGAATACGTCATCAGCACTTCGGAATTTCAACGTGTTAAAGCTTATCTGTTGAAGATCACAAACGCCCGAGCAGGCGTCACGGCCGACATCGATGAGAACGGCGAGCAGAAACCGACGCTGAAACGTCGCCAACCAGAGGGCGCCGACCCCGCGGATGCCGATAAGGGATCTTCCAGTTCCGACGGACCGCCGGTGCTTAAGCGACGAGGCGAGGACCCGGCACCTGTGGCGAGCCCGACTCCAAGACCGTAGAATCGATTGGATGAATTTACAAAAGCTGCCTGAGCAATCAGACAGCTTTTTTTCTCTCTTCACTCGTGTGACCTAGTACGGTTTCGTGAATTCAGTTCGTAAAAACGAAGGCGTCCAACCAACCGAACTTACGCGAAACTTCGCGACTGCGAAACTCCCTACAAAGTAAGCAAAGACTCTTCTGTAGCTCCGATTTTAAGCCAGCCTCTGTCCATGCATCGCGTGTCAAGCGAGCTACTTATCCGACAGCAACTTCTTCTTCACCCGAGCAAGATCCGCACCGTCAGAGAACAGACTCGCCGCTTTGTTCCATGAAGCACGCGCCATATCGATCTTGCCCTGTTTCAGATACACGTCGCCTAGATGTTCGTGAATCGTCCCCGAACTCGAATCCATGCGGAGAGCTTCCTTCAAACTTTTCTCGGCCTCCGGGAATTTGCCTAGTCGATAATATGCCCAGCCCAGGCTGTCGAGATATGAAGGGTTGGTCGGATCGACCTTCAACGCCTGCTGGATCAGATCGAATGCTTCCTGGACCCGGTCGTCGCGATCGAGAAGAAAATAGCCCAGATTGTTCATCGCGATCGGATTGCCCGGTGTCTGTTTCAGAAGTTCGCGCAACGTGGCTTCGGCACCCTTAACATCGCCTGACATCTGCTGAGCCGAGGCAAGCGTGAGCCGTGCAATCTGCTTGCGTTCGGCTCCTCGAGCGACGGCGTACGCCTGATTTGCCGCATCTGCCGCGTCCTTGCCGCGGTTTGCCTGGGTGTAAAGATTTGAGATGAACAGGTAGTTGGAAAACGCATCCGACGCAGGAACAGCGACCGCAACAGATTCTCCGGCGCCTGGAATCGATGTCGATGTAGCCGGTGGTGCCACTGGCGTTTCCATCAACTTTTTGATCAGCGCGACCGCTTCGTCCACTTTTCCGGATTCGGTAAGAAGAGTAGCTTCCAGCCGTAGGAATCCGTAGTCATTCGGCACACGCGCCCGGACAGCTTTTACTTCAGCGAGCGCCCCTGCACGGTTGCCCGCCTCGCGGAGAAGCGAGATCGCTTCCCTGTCTGCAAACAGGTCGTGCGGCCCGAGCATTTTGCGGGCTCTTTCGATGACGTCATTCGCTTCGCTAATTCGGTCCGCACTCTTAAATGTCTGGATCATCTTCGCGAAGACATGCATCGCGAATTCACGCTCGTCTTCCGCCAGAATGTCGGCACTGTCGAGACCGCGTGCGACAAGCGCAGCGTCATACGCCGCGATAGCCTCATGGGGCTTTTCGGCTCGAGCCATCATGTCGCCGAGCGCTAGCTGCAGCATCGACGCCGATGCACGGTCACTCGCAAGCAACCGGGTGGATGAGTCTCGAAGAAGCTTTGTCGCGTCGTCGAGCTTCCCCGATCTCGACTGTACCTCCGCCAAAAGGTTGATGAGAGAAATGTTCTCGGGATTCGCGTAGACGGCTTGCTTGAGTGACTCGGTGGCGATGGCGGCGATTTCCGGACTCGCATTCTCTACGGCTTCCCGCAAAAGCTCGACCGCGGCCGCGTTGTCCGGATCGTCCGCAACAAGCACGCTAATGGTTTCGATGGCCTCGCGGGTTCGGCCCGCCTTCAGCAAAACAGTGCCTAATTTAATTGACGCGGTTTCAGGGGCAAGGCTCGCACCGCCCATCAGCATCTGGTAGAACCGCGTCTCGACTGGCGCTGCAGCAGCAAGCCATTTTCTGATCGCGTCAATGCTCTCTTCGGTCCGGCCCGTTCGATCGTAAAGTTCGCTGAGCAGCGCCCATGCTTCCGCATTTCGCGGATCCAGACGAACCACCTCTTTCCACTCTGCGATGGCCCTGGATCCGGGCTCCCGATTGAAGGTACCGCCAGCGAGACGACTCTGAAACGAGTACAGCCGCGCCAGGATGCGGCGAGCGCCAAAATTGTTCGGGTTTACCTTTATCGCGAGAAGAGCAAGGCGGATCGCTTCGTCCGCATCCTGCGGCTGCCCGTTGATCGCAAGCTCGGCGAGCGCGGTGTAGCCTTCGGAAAGCAGCGGGTCGAGCTCGACCGACTCCTGAAATGCCTGCTTCGCTAATTTGACGCTGTTCTGGCGCCCCGCCGCCGAACGCATCCGGTCGCCGCTCCAGATATACCTCTGGCCCTCCAGCATCTTCACGTAAGCTTTTTCTTTCTGTTCGCGTGGGATAACACTGTCGGCCCTTAAGCCTGCAAGAGTCTTTAAAAGTTGGTCCGAGACCCGCGGCGCCGGCCCCGGAGATGGAGATACCGTCTGGGCAGACGCGGCTCCGGTAATCCCGACGAGAATAGTTAAGCTAAAGAAAACTGGTTTCAAAATCATTTGAATTTTAGATCGGGAACTCGTAGATCGTCTCTGGCGTCCGGTCGAATAATAAAAGCGGTCCCGGACGAGAACCGCTTTTTATAATATCGAACAATCACCGGACGTTCCTATTTTTCTTGCGGAGGTGTCTGTGAAGGTGTCTGCTGGACCGGTGCGGCCTGCCTTTGCGAGATCACCGTCGTCAACGCCTGCGGGATCTGGTTTGTCAGGATGTCACCCTGGTTTTCAATTATTTGATCGATCAGCTCGAATTTTTCCTTGTCGAAATCTTTCGTCATCAAGACGCCGTTCTTGTCGATCGTCATCGGGTAGACCCCGAAAAGCTGATTACGAAAATTCTGAAAGAAGGAGACGCTTTCCGGCGGCAGCACTTTCGCACGATCGGGATTAACCGTCGGAACCGTCGCGCCGATCAGGCCGAGTTGCTCTTTCGATTTCTCGACCCAGTCACTGTTCGGAAAATCGCTGACGATCTTTTGGAAATAACGTGCCGCCTGGTCGGTCTCTTCTTCGACTAGATAAGTTACTGCCAATTTGTAAAGCGCTTCGTCGGCAAAGCTGAACTTGGGATATTTTTCCACGATCTCGCGATAACGCGACTGGGCTCCCTTCAGCCCGCCCTTCTTCTGGTCAACCGCTTGCGAGTAGTAATAATTCGCTACAAAGAGTCCATGGAGTCCGAGATTATCTTGAACCTCGGCGAGACGTCGTTCGGCTTCGGGCTTTAGTATCGAACTGGGATACTGCTGCAAAAGCGCCTTCAGACGTGTCTCTGCTCGCTTCGCACGGGTCGCGTCGCGGTCGGGCAAACCGACCTGCCGCATTTCCGATTCCGCGATCTTCAGGATCACCCTGTCCGCCAGAGGATGGGTCGGGAAAAATGTAAGCCAGTCCTGATAGGCCGCTATCGCTTGAATGAGCGCACTTGTCGAGCCTTCAAGATAGAACGAGTCAGCGACGGCGAGCTTCGACATGGGAAGATACGGCGAATCGGGATAGGTCGTAATGATCGTCTGAAAAAGCAGACGCCCGACGTCAAAGTTCTTCTTCCGAACTTCCCGCGTGGCGACAATAAAGAGTTCGCGATCGCGGCCAGGTGTGACGGTTCCGATCAGCTCGTCGTATTCGTCGTTCCCACTACCGCCGAACAGGCCAAGGAATTTCTTCTTCTTTTTGACCTCGCGGGCCGAGCCAACCGCTGAAGTCGGATTGGCTCTCGCCTGAGCTGTCTCTGTCTGCACCCCATCCGCACGTCGCTGCAGATCCGAAACGTCGTTTTCAAGGCGGTCGATGTCACCGGCCTCGTATTTCTCCGCCCGATCCGCTTTTCCGCGAATACTATTGACTTCCGACTGAAGCGTCGACGCTTCTTTCTCAATCGTTTTCAACCGCGAGTACGGAGTGTCGAGATTCTCTTTATCGTCCTTGCCTTTGTTCTCGTCTTTATTTTCCTGCTTGAGCACCGAAGACGCACTGGCTGCCGATCGTCGAATCGTTTCAAGCTTTTGACGCATCACTTCAAGCCGCTGCGGTGCCGAACCATCGCCCGGCTTTTGCGCCAGAACACCGGTTGTGAGCGAGCTCACAACGATGAGAAACGACGCGAGAATATCTCGTTTAGTAAAAAACATAATTCCTCTCGAATTTATCTAGACCCAATCGGTACCTTTGTCGATCAATTGCCGAACCGCGCTTGTCGGATCACCGTGGCCGTATACCGCAGAACCTGCGACGATATAGTCAGCACCCGCTTTTACGATCTCCGAAATATTGCCGGCGTCGATGCCCCCATCTATTTCGATCTTCGTATCCAGGCCGCGGTCCGTTATCATCCTTTTCAAGCGACGAAGCTTATCAAGCGAAGTGGGAATAAAAGACTGTCCCCCAAAACCAGGATTCACCGACATCAAAAGTACGAAGTCCGCATAGGGCAGAACTTCTTCCAGTGCGGACAGCGGCGTGGCGGGGTTGATAGCTATACCGGCTTTTCCACCAGCCTCGCGGATCGCCACCAGAGTTCTCTGCAAATGCCTATCAGCTTCAACGTGGACCGAGACCATGTCAGCGCCGGCTTCAACAAACTGCACCGCGTAACGGCCCGGCTCCTCGATCATTAAGTGCGTGTCAATAGTCAGCTTGGTCGCTTTTCGAAGCGACTTAACCACGGGCAGGCCGATCGTGATGTTGGGCACAAAGTGACCGTCCATCACATCGACGTGAAGCACTTTTGCGCCACCGCTCTCAACTGCGGCGATCTCGTCGGCAAGCCTTGTAAAATCTGCGGAAAGAATCGACGGAGCTATTTCAAACATTAACCAATTTTTGCTTCCAGTTTGTTGCAGTTAGGACGTTTTCCGTTGCATCCGGGATCAAGTGCACTATCGCGGTTCCTTTTTAGGTTTTTCGACCGGCGGAGTTACCGGCTTCGGCGCGGTGCCGG
>JBDTMK010000009.1:0-21825 GCA_039934315.1 Pyrinomonadaceae bacterium
AACCTCGGCATTTCTTCGCAGCCGCGGAATTCTGCCGGGGATCTCGAATCCGTTCACCGCGAAGACGGGACGGGCGAATACCGACATCAACCTTCGCCCGGAACCGAACGCGAACAACGATCCGATCGGTTTAGTAACCAAGTATTCGAGAGTGCGGATCATAAAGTCGCAGAATAACTGGTACCAGGTAGATATTGTCGAACAGGGGAGACCACGCGACACGCCGCTCGCGACGAACCGCGGGTGGTTGAATGGGAAGTATGTGGACTTGGATTGAAGAGGGTGGTAAACGGTAAACGGTAAGTGGTAAGTAAATTCGTTTGGTGGTTTTGTTCGTGTGTTTCGTGTATTTCGTGGTTGGGTTTTGAAGCGGAACCACGTAAGAAGTAAGCGAACCACGAAACACACGAAACACACGAAAAGAACTTTGGCACTCGGGAGCTGAAATGAAAAAACGCGACGACGGGAAAGGTCTTCACTTACCATTTACCACTTACCGTTTACCACTACATAAGAGATGAGCGTATTAGACAAAGTCAGACGTTGGATCGATGGCGAAACGGCCGAGCTGGTGCTTGAAGAAGCGGCACGCGACGCGCAGGTGAAGCCGCGCAGTCAGGCTGAAGATTTCATCGTGAAGATCGCTCGCGAGGTCGAAGGCGTCATGCAGCGCGAGCTGGTGCCGCTGCCGCAGGGAACTACGATCATTCCGAGCGAGTACGCGATCTTTCTCTCCGACGCCGACGATAAGGATTGGCAGGGCGTAAAGCGCCGCGGATTGGAGCAAGGGCTTTATCACATTCTTGCGGAGCGTGCGAAGGAAATTGCGGGCAAGAGAAAGTTGGAAACAAAGTCGTTCGTCATCGAGTTGCGCGTGGACGGAACTTTAGAAAAGGGAAGCATTCGCGTGCAGCATAGTTGGGAAGATTCGTCTATCGGTAATAAGACCGGCGTTCTCGCGCGACCGAAATCGGCGAAGCTTGATCCGCCAACGCAGCAGCTCCCGGAATCTCATCGCCCGCCGGCCAAGCCGACGAATCCAAATTATCCTCGGGCCGCGATCGAAGCTGGATACAAACCACCGCCCGCGCCGAACTTTACCGATAGCCGTGCGTCGCAGCCGCTGCCGGGAATCGAGCAGGCCGTTCCGCTCCAGTCCGAAGACGCCGAGCTTCTTACAAACGTGCGAAAGCGAGGTACGACCGAGCTCTACAAATTGGAGATATGGATGAACGGCGTTCGGCAGAATGTAGTTCCGATCTATGACAATGAGATCTCCGTTGGACGCGGGTCGCGTTCGAAGCCGGTCGACATCGCATTGCCGGGCGATCCCGAGATCAGCCGACGTCATTTGACCCTTGGCACGGACGGAGCGGGATACTACTGGGCGACGAATGAGGGAAGGAATCCCGCGATGATAAACAACTACGAACTGCCGGCCGGTCAACGCGTGACCATCACGCCCGGGATCAAGCTCTCGATCGGCAGCTTCATTCTTCGAATTCAACCAAAAGCTTAATAAGGCGGATCGCCGATCTCTTTCTCGATCTGCGGCAGCAACGAACGTCTCAAACGCGCGACATGTGACTGCGCTTCGCGAAGACTGAATTCTGCCTCGGAAACGTTTCGATCTATCTGCTGCAAAAGAAGGGTTAGGCTTTTCTGTTCCGCGACGAGCTTGGCTTGCCGGGTTTCACGGATCTCGACGGTCAGCGTTGAGCCCTCGAACTGGGTCGCCCGTTCGATGTTCTGCGGACGCAGGTCGAGGTCGATCTGCGTGAGCCTCGCCTTGATCTGGATCTGCTTCTCAACCAGCTCCATGTGCGCTTTTTGCAGCGAAGCGACACGTTGCTCCGAGCGAACGAGTATCTCGAGACCCATAATAAATTTCTGCTGCTTCTCGGACAGCGTCATCCCGCCGACCTTTTCGAATTTATCGACAAACTGTTTTAGTCGTTCGCTGAGCTGCTGTACCGAGTTCGATATCCTGCTAATGTCCACCGCGATACTGGACATCGGATCCCCCGGTGGCTGCTGCGTATAAACCGGAACAGCTGCCTGGCCTGAGACCGAATACACGAATGCAAAGAGAAGGACCGGCAAGGGGAAGACCTTAATTCTCATCTCTAACTCCTTTTTTAACGGAAAGATTCAGTAGCTACCGCTCTCACGCAAAGTCGGCTGGATTGTTGCAAACAGATCAGGAACGCCCGGCACGTCCCGATTTTCGAAATGCTCAAGTAACTCGCTCAGAGTGCTTTCAACCTCAGCGCGAAGTTCGGTCGGGTAATCGAAGATCTTTGCGTTGTACTCGTACTCCTCCCGATCAAGAACGGTCGGCGAAAGATCCGGCCCGGCGAACACATCGATGTCCAGATCGACGTAATCAAGCACCTCGTTTTCAAACTTCGGCGGCATGTTGATATTGCAATAGAAGTTTCTCAGCTCGCCGGTCGGCTCATGAAATCGAAATATGTTGTACCAGCGGTCGAGCCAGTAGTATTCGTATGACACCGTACCCTTTTTTATGCGGCCAAGGTCCGAGTGTTGGATGTCCGTTTCGAATTCTCCGACAAAGATCAGCAGGGAATCCCGTTGCTCCACCAGTTCGCACTGCCAGCTTCGGCGGATGGTGCCGTCAAACTTTCGCGAGTTTACTGTGATCATTCCGCCGTAGTTCGGACGATCAATACCGAGCATGGTGCGTGGTGCGCGACCGAGTCCGAGACTGAGCCGAGCAGAAGACGTTCCCATCTGCTGTAGCCATGTGAGCCGAGCACGATGATATCGGGATGAGTGGCTTCCGCGGTTTCGACAATGCGGCTTTCGGGTGAGCCAAAAAGAACTTCACTGGAAATAGCCAGATTCTTTCCTTCAAAGAGATCTTTAATTCGCTGGGAAGACCGCTCGAGTATTTTCTCGGCGTTTTCGCGAGCTGTTTTCTCCAGCTCGCCGGTGTCCGGCAGGTATCCGCCGTAAATGTCTATCGCCATCGGCACAGCCATGTCGACGACACTCACGACCTTGATCTCGTCACCGTCCGAAAGCGCGAAGTTCCGTAACATTTCGATCGCGGCGTCGCTTTGCTTAGCTCCGTCGGTAGCAAACAATATTTTCATATGGGGCGGCCCTCTCTCGAATCGATCTTTTTTACGCGGCTATTCTAACCCCGTTTGTGTAAAAGGCGTAGGGAACTATTGGAACAACTTCTGTAAAAGCTGCTTGAGCATGAGAGCTTCGGTGTCGGTGAGACCGGCGAGTGTCTGTTCCTCCAATTCTTCCCAGGCTTGTTCGAGGGCCTCACGGACGTGATTTCCTTTATCCGTAAGAAAAATGCGCGTCGAACGCGCGTCGTCCTCGTACCGTGCCCGGGTCACAAAATCATTTTCCAGCAGGCCGCCCAGGATCTTGTTCACCGTCGGCGGAGAGAGATTCACCCTCGCGGCCAAGTCGATCTGCCGCTGGCCGTCCGTCTTCCAAAGTTCCATCATTACGAAAACCTGACCGCTGTGAAGGCCGACGGAATTCGCGTACTTCTGGAGCGAGTTCTTATGTATGATGGTCGCCTTTGCCAACATGAAGGCGACCGAGTCTTCAAAGTGCATAACCCTCTTAAGTGCTTATATTTCTATGGCTTTAAGAAACCCATTGCCAGCTAATAAGTAACGATTAGCTATCTAATAAGCTACCATTAGCCGGCTAATAAGGAAAGGTAAGAGGGGCAATGAAAGTTTTAAGCTTGTAGTAAGATTTACGCATGGAAAATTCGGAACGATTAAGGGACGCCCGCAATTTACTGCTTAAGCTACACAAGAATCTGCTCGATCACGAACGGGCAATTTGGGAAGGAATCAACGGAACGGTAACCGCGACAGCGTTCCTCAACGTGCTGCTGGAAGATCCCGACTTCGCCTGGTTGAGAAAATTTTCGACACTGATCGTGGATATCGACGAGATGTTCGCGCAGAAGGACGGATACGCAGCTGAAACCGTCGAGCTTCATTTGCGGAAGCTTCGCGAACTAATTTCCATGCAGGATGAGGACGAAGATTTTAAGGCGAAATATCAGTCCGCTCTCCAACAAGACGTGGAGGCGGCGGCGAGACAGGGAGATTTGAGATTGCTATTGAAGCCAGACGTGTAGGTTATGCGCGTCCGCTCTTCTTCCAGTCACTGAGAAATCCTTCCAATCCTTTATCCGTCAGGGGGTGATTTACAAGCTGCTTGATCACCTTGAAAGGAATGGTTGCGACATCCGCCCCGACAAGTGCACAGTCGACGATATGCATCGGATGGCGGATCGACGCGGCCAGCACCTGAGTATCCCAACCGTAGTTACCGTAGATCGTTACGATATCCGAGATCAACTGTATTCCGTTGGTCGCGATATCGTCGAGGCGTCCGATAAACGGCGAGATGTATTTTGCACCGGCCTTCGCCGCTAGGATCGCCTGAGCGGCGGAGAAGCAGAGGGTGACATTGACCCCGGTACCTTCGTCGGTCAAGGTCCGCGTCGCTTTCAAACCATCAAGAGTGAGCGGACATTTTACGACAACGTTGGGAGCGATCTTGGCGTATTCGCGCCCTTCTCTCAACATGCCTTCTGTGTCGAGGGAAGTTACTTCGGCGGATACGTCACCTTTAACCAATGCGCATATTTTTGCAATATGTTCTTTAAAACCGACCTCCCCCTCCTTCGCAACGAGTGACGGATTCGTCGTCACTCCGTCGATCAGGCCCATTTCATTTGCTTCGCGGATCTCGTCCAGATTCGCAGTATCGATAAAAAATTTCATAGCTGTTTGCCTATTCTAGTTCAAGGGTCGACGCTACACAAAAGCCTCGGTTCCCGAGACCACAGAATTTATCAGGGTTCCTATCCCTTCGACCGTTACTTCGCATACGTCACCCGGATTTAATTTGGAAACACCTGACGGCGTACCGGTCGCGATAACGTCGCCTGCCTTTAGTGTCATCTGCCGAGAAATGTATCGGATCAGAAAATCGACAGGGAAGACCATCTGCGACGTCCGGCCGTCCTGCTTTATGACTCCGTTCACAGTTGTGGTGATCCGCAGGTCGCCAACGTCCAGTTCCGATTCTATGTGCGGGCCGATCGGGCAGAACGTGTCGAAAGACTTTCCCCGTGTAAATTGAACGTCGGCGCGTTGAATATCCCGTGCGGTCACATCATTCAGACATGTGTAGCCGGCGACGTAATGGAGCGGATCTTCGTCCTCTTCGATATCTTTGCAGTCCCGTCCGATGACCACCGCCAGTTCGCCTTCATGTTCGACCTGGTCCGACTGGGCTGGAATAACAATCGACTCGCCGCTCGCGATGACCGCTGAAGGAGCCTTCAAAAAAAGCAACGGAGCCGCGGGAACTTCATTGCCAAGTTCCTTCGAGTGCTCGGAGTAGTTGCGTCCGACGCAAACGATCTTGGATGGAGTAATGGAGAGTTCTATCTTCATTTCTTAAGGAACTGTCTCCGACACAACTTCGCTCGGCTGGCTGATGTTGCCGGCCTTGTCGATCGCAGTCAGAAAGTAATAGTAAGTCTTGCCCTTCTCGAGTCGGGGGTCCTGAAATGTGTTAGTGGTCAGCAGTTCGCGCGTTAGAAGTTCCCATTTCTGCTTTTCCAGATTTACGTCAGTCGCTCGATAAATTCGATAACCGATCACATCCTTTTCCGGGTTCGTTGCGAAAAATATCGAGATCGTTGTGGGCGTCGCTGCGAGGGTAATAGCCGACGGGGGACTCGGTGGGAAGGTGTCCTTTGGCGAAAGACGCAGAACGTTAGATTCTCCGCTCTCGATCGGTTCGCCACCGGTCCCAACTGAGACCGCGCGGACAAAATAGAACAGTGGTTTATCAAACTCAAAGAATTCGTCTATGAAGTTCGTGTCCGAAATCGGCGTTTTATTGAGGAGCTTTCCGGGCACGTCCTGCGAGCTCGAGCGATACACGTTGTACCCAAGCACGCTCACTGGAGTTGAGCCGTCTACATTTGTAGTGGGTGCATCCCAATCGAGAGCGACCGCCTCTTGAGTGAGAGCCGCAGAGAGGGAACTCGGAGCACTCGCGATTCTCGCTGCGGGTTCGAGAAGGAGGAAATTAGAGAAAGCCGCTTTCTGCCCGGAGGCATTTACGAACCGGATCGCGTAACGAAGCCGCGCAGGCTGCCCGGCGAACTGAAGCGCGTCGGAATAGCTCAAGGCGCTTGCTCCGAAATCGGAATCTCGGATGTTAAGCGTCGCGACGAGGGTACTTCGCGACGCAAATTCCTCTTCAGATAGATTTTGGGGTGATGCCAAGGGTTCAGCCAATCGATATATGTCGGCCCTCTCGATATTGAGCAGGCTCCCTTGAGAAGCGTTTTTCGACGGCATCTTCCACGAAAGGATCACTTGATTGCCGCGCTGGAAACCGGTTATTCCTACGCGTTGAGCCACTTTTTCCTCGGGCGGAAGCGGCGGCTTTCGCTTACCACAGCTTAATCCGATAAGCAGTACAACTGCTATAAGTGCTAACAGTGCTTTAAGGTCGTGCAGCTTAACATAGCTGCTTAACTTAAGGTTCGGGACAAATGAGGAATTCAGCATCTGATTAAATCATAAGACGTACTGGCGCAAATTCTGATCTTGAACCAAGCCGCTTAATCGCTCGTCGACGTAAGCAGCGTCTATTCGCTGGTGCTTAACTTCGAGCTCGCTGCCTAGGAAGCTGATTTCCTCCAGCAGCTTTTCAAGCAACGTGTGAAGCCGCCTCGCACCAATGTTCTCAGTACTTCGATTGATTTCCGCCGTCATTTCCGCGAGCCGCGTGACGGCGTCTTCCGTAAACTCGAGATCAATTCCCTCTGTGTTAAGCAATGCTTGGTATTGCTTAATTAAAGAGTTCTTGGGCTGGACAAGAATTCGCTTAAGGTCATCAATGGTTAAAGGTTCAAGTTCGACTCGAATAGGAAATCTACCCTGAAGTTCAGGTATAAGGTCAGATGGTTTGGAGACGTGGAATGCCCCGGCCGCAATAAACAAGATGTGTTCGGTGCTTACCATTCCATATCGGGTGTTCACATTCGTCCCTTCAACGATCGGCAAAAGGTCTCGTTGGACACCCTCACGCGACACGTCAGGGTTACCGCCGGATTCCCTACCTGCGATCTTATCGATCTCGTCGAGAAAGATTATTCCGGAATCCTGAGTTTTTTGGATGGCGGTGCGGGTTATCTGCTCCATGTCGGCGAGACGCTCCTGTTCGTCCCGCACCAGATAAACCAGGGCCTCTCCAACCTTCATTTTCCGACGGACCGTCTTGGTCGGGAATAAGTTGCCGAACATATCGCGAAGGTTGACGCCCATTTCCTCCATTCCCTGTCCGCCGACGAAGTCGATCGTTGCGTTTCCCCGGTCCTGGGTATCAAGTTCAATTAGGCGGTCATCAAGCTCACCCCGTCTCAGTTGTTCACGAAGTTTCTCGCGTGTCCGGCTCGCTCCGGTCGAACTCGAGTTTTCTTCGGTATCCAACTGAGTCTGATAATGCAAACTGGTTGGAGGCAGCAGAATGTCGAGGATCGATTCCTCAGCATTCTCTTCGGCTCGAGGCCGGACCTCTTCATACGCAGCCTGCTTCGTTATGTCGACCGCGACCTCCGTCAACTCGCGGATCATGCTTTCCACATCGCGGCCTACATAGCCGACCTCTGTGAACTTGGAAGCTTCGATCTTTATGAATGGAGAATCCGCTATCCTCGCAAGGCGGCGGGCGATCTCGGTTTTGCCCACGCCTGTCGAGCCGATCATCAAAATATTTTTCGGCAGGACGTCTTGTGCAATCTCCGCCGGAAGTTTTTGTCGGCGGATGCGGTTACGCAGAGCGACCGCGACGGCGCGTTTTGCGGCCGCCTGGCCTACAACATACTTATCGAGTTCTTCAACTATTTGCCGAGGCGTGAGGTCATCGAGTTTTGATTTGCCGACAACTTCTTTAGTTTCCCCACCGAGATAGATCGCCATGGATAATTACAATTCCTCAACGACGATATCATCGTTCGTATAAATACAGATCTCACTCGCAATCCGCAGAGACTCCGTCGCGATCTCGCGAGCCGAAAGCTCCGTATGCTTAATGAGCGCGCGGGCGGCCGCGAGGGCAAACATGCTTCCTGATCCTACGGACAGCAAGCCCTCGTCTGAAGAAATTACGTCACCTTTTCCAGATATAAGGAAGGCGTCCGTTTTGTCGGCGACGATGATCAGCGCCTCGAGATGTCGTAAGTATTTATCGGTTCTCCAGTCCTTACTGAGTTCGATTGCCGCTCGCTCCAGTTGCCCTTGAAACTGTTCCAGCTTAGTTTCAAACCGAGACAGAAGTGAGAAGGCGTCAGCCGTGGCGCCTGCGAATCCGACCAGAATACTTCCATCAGCCAGCCGGCGAACCTTGCGAGCATTTCCTTTGATCACGGTCTCGCCCAACGTCACCTGGCCGTCGCCTGCCATCGCAACCTCACCGTTACGCTGAACCAAAAGAACAGTAGTGGAACGAATAGAGATTTCGGTCGAGTTAGAACGCATTAAGGGCAATCATAAGACTTTAATTTCAAATGCTCAAATTGACATAGAACCGTTATTTATCTGAACATAAACGAGTTTATGGCGTATAGACCAAAGATCGGTTTGACGATGCGGCTTGAGCAGGAGACTCGGCGATTCTACCTTGGCCGGCATTATAGCGAAGCAATTGAGGCGGTCGGGGGAGTTCCCGTTCACATCCCGTTGATACCTAAGCCGGAGTTTATCCGGGCGGTTGTGGCAGATCTGGATGGAGTCTTGCTGCCTGGCTGCGACAGCGATGTAGATCCGTCTTACTACGGTGAAGACCCGCATCCAAAGCTTGGAATGGTCGTTCCGGAAAAGGACGAGACTGATTTGCTCGTGCTTGCGGAAGTCGAAAGACTGCGGGTTCCGCTATTGGCGATTTGTTATGGTATCCAGGTGCTAAATGTTTCGCGTGGCGGAAGCCTGATACAGGATATCGATACCCAGGTTGACAATTGCATCAAGCATCGGCAGGGACAGCCGGTCGCGAGAAATTCTCATGAGATAAAAATAGAGCTCGACAGCCTACTGTTCGAAATTGTGGGGAAGGAGAACGCGGAGAAGATCGCAAAAGTAAATTCGCATCATCATCAAGCCATCCGCGAAACCGGAAAGGATTTACGAACTATCGCATGGGCAAACGACGGAATAGTGGAAGGCATCCAAGACGTTCGCGATGACAGGTTCGTGCTCGGGGTGCAATGGCATCCGGAACTCTCGTGGAGAACGGATAGTCTTTCTCGTGCTATCTTCGAAGTATTCGTTACCCGATGTTCCGAAGTATCTAAAAGGGGACAATGATGTTTCGATGCATAGTCGGGATGAGCTTTTTCCCGACTATTAGAAGGTTTGGCGTTCATAAACTGAGGTCGAGCATCAAGGAAGCCTCAAGTAATATCTCGAAGCAGCGAACGTCTGTTCTACGAATATTTAGCTGAAGAAAGCTTCAAAAATATTTCAGGCGTTGGAGAGCAGACTCTTAAGGTTGAGAATATAGGTCGATAAAGAATATAAGATGGACAATCCTGTCGTAATAGGAATTATATCGTGGTTCTTTCCGGGTGCCGGCCACCTCGCTCAAGGTCGTTATAAGCGCGGACTAATTATCGGTGGCGCGATCTGGGCAATGTTTATTGTCGCCTTGCTTAGCGGCGGAGCATACTATCCAGGTTTTGATTTTAGAGATGGGCAGTTATTGTTCCTCCTGAACGTATTTGCAAAACTCGGTAACGGTCTTGGCGCTCTTATAAGTTTTCTGATTTCACGTGCACCGGCACCAAACATGGCTGCTCTATCGACTTTCGAATATGGCGGACGTTTTCTAGAGACGGCCGGCTTGTTAAATTATTTGGCCACGATAGACGCGATCGATATCAATCTGGGGAGGAAGAAATGACTCATTTTCTCTACCTCATCGGGTTTGGTTTCTTCGTGTCGTTCGTGTTTGGCGCAATCCATGTCGGCACCCCAAAGGACAGGATCTGGTACGGGACGAAGACGTTCTTACAGTTCGTCGGCATTAGTTTACTGATCGCCTGGATCCTTTATTTTATTCCTTAGATCGAATGCCGGTTGTCGAAACAGAAAGTCTCGTCCTTAAGAGCTTCAACCTCGCGGAAGCCGATCGCATCGTAGTATTTCTAACTCGAGACTCCGGGATGGTCCGCGGCGTGGCGAAAGGAGCGAAACGCCTGCAGAGTCGCTTCGGCAGTATGCTCGAACCGTTCTCGACGGTTAATCTGGAATACTTTCAAAAAGAAGATCGTGAGCTTGTAAGTATCAGGCACCTTGACCTCGTTCGTTCTTGCTTCGATCAGGCAAGCGAGCCTGAGGTTCTTCAGACATTCTCGTACATCGCTGATCTGCTCATCTCATTCGTACCGCCGCACGACCCGAATGAAACCTTATATAGGATGGTCAAGGCGTGCATCGATTCAGGATGCAGTTCACCGCCTGCCATTGCAGCGATTCGAATGTATTTCGAGACGTGGCTATTGCGGCTGGGTGGCTACCTACCGAACTGGAACGTGTGCAACTCTTGCAAGAAGGAGCTAAATCAGGGTGAGTCGGCCGACGTCCAGGCTGACTTTCACCTGCTTTGCAATTCATGTCGCAGGTCACATCCAAATCAAACAATTTCTGGGCTCCATCGCGATGCTTTTCGGAACGCCCAAAAACTTTCTCCTCAGGAATTTATGGAATATTCGTCAGAGAGAACGAATATCCTCATCGATGTTTCTCAAATTCTTCGACACATAATTTCAAACGTAATCGGCAGGGAATTAGCCGTTGAAAAAAGCTTTGCGATAAACTCGTAGCAAGACAGAATGCGCTTTAGCCTGACGATTTCACGATATCTTATCGGGGCGATATTGCCTTACTTTGTTTTCTCATGGCTTCTTTTGAGCGTCATTCTTTTCGTCCAGCAGGCGGCGCGCTTCGCCGACATTTTCTTTAGCGCGAATATTCCAACCACCCTCGTTTCGCAGCTTACGTTGGCATTGATCCCGAACGTAATTGCTTTTACGTGTCCGATGGCTATTCTCGTCGGCGTGATGATCGGGCTTTCGAAAATGCAAACCGACAGTGAGCTCGTCGCGATCCGGGCGTCCGGCGTCGGGAATATTCAAATTACGATACCGGTCCTTCTTGTCGGGACAGTCCTCTCGATATTCGCGTTCGCAATTAATTTGTATGGCGTCCCCTTTGCTGCCCGCATCGTTCGAAAGGTTGCCATTCAAACGGCGATTTATAAACTTGAGTCTCCGATCGAGCCGGGAGTGTTCAATACGGAAGTTGCGGGCTACACGATTTATGTAAGGTATGGAGACGTTGGCGCGGGCCAATGGCAGAACATCTTCGTCCATAACGAAGACGAGAAGACAGGAACTGTAAACCTGATAACCTCGCGTAATGGTCGGATCGACTCATCAGGAGAATTTTCCGAGCTCGTTCTCGAGAATGCGGTCAAGACCACCTTCAATAATGCACCCGGTCAGCACAAATTCGTCTCCGAGAAAATCGGTGATATTCGGTTCGCGATCCAGACAAGACGCGGCGACTTGATTCAGAAGCTTAGCAGCGCCGAGCTAGCGCCGGAGGAACTCGGTCTGTCGCAGCTCTCGGATTACGCGAGCGGCAAAGACGGCCCCGAGCGGACCGAGGCGCAAATCCTCTGGCAGCGCCGTATCGTGCTTTCCCTCACGCCGCTTATTTTTTGTTTGCTTGGAACGGCGCTGATACTTCGCTTTAATCGTCGCGGAAAAGGGTTCGGAGCTGTCGTGGCGCTTGGGTGTCTGATCGCTTATTACTTACTTGCGTTTCTCGGCGAGCAGTTGGCCAGGACCGAAAAGATCTCGGTTTTTGAAGGAGGCCTCATCCCGCTAATTTTGAGTTTCTTTGCAATTCTCTGGTTTAATTTTTCGGCCCGGCTTTCTGTAGCGGGTCGAGTCGCGGGCCGAGTTCAAGAGATTTTGTCGGGTATTAATTTTCAGTATTTTCGACGACGCAGGTCGAATCTCTTTATGGACGTGACGACGGGGATCAGAGATTTCGACCTCGTAGTGAACCTAACGAAGTACTACGTCCTAACGCTATGCTTTCTCGCTGCGGTCTTCATAATTTTTACAGCTTTTGAGTTGTGGAAGTTTGCTGGCACGATAGATGGCGGGATAATCCTGCTGCTCAAGTATCTCTTTTACCTCGTTCCATTCATTTACATCCAATTAGCCCCGTCGGCCGCCATGGTCGCGACACTCACGACGTATGTCTTGAAGTCGCGACAAAACGAGATCATCACGTGGACGTCAGCCGGCCAAAGCGTGTACCGACTTCTGCTTCCGTGCGTTCTCCTCATGATCCTGATCGGATCCGTAAACTGGTTGATACAAGAGCGTATTGCTCCGGCTGCAAATCAGCGCCAAGACGAATTGCGAACGCAAATTCGGAGCAGGGGTAGCTTGCCCAAGGGCCCTGGAAAGCTTTGGGTCGCCAACGACAAGCGAATCTATTCATTCCAATTCGATCCTCAGAAAAACACCGCAGATGAGAGTAACGGCGTTGCGTCTGATAACGACACACGATCCCAATCAACGTGTCCTCTAAGCTGCTCAGTAAGAGACCTCACGATCTATGAGTTTGCGGATAACGGGAATCTGCAAACCCTGTACCGTGCCCAGTCCGCCAGTTGGGAAAAAGATTCCGTGAGATTCAAGGGCATTGTCGAGAAAACTTCATTATCCGAGCATGAAATAACGACCATTGAGGAAACGGGTGGGGAAGTCACTGAGCAAGCGAATCCATTTGCGGAAATGCGGAAGAAGCCAAGCCACTTAAATATTTCGGAGACGAAAGAGCAGTTGGATAATAGCGAAGCCGACGTTGAGAAACGTAGTTTCGGGTTAGCACTGGAGAAGAAATATACGACCGTTATTCTTCCATTTGTTATCGCGTTGTTTACCGCACCTTTTGCCTTAAGTCTTAGCCGAAAAGGGAAGGTGATCACAGTCGGTTATGCGGTCGGCCTTTGGCTACTATTTATGGGATTAACCAGCGCTTTCGAACAGTTTGGGCTTAACGGAAGCTTGCCGCCGGCGTTTGCTGTTTGGGCGCCACTAGTAGGTTTTTCGATGCTCGGGATTTTTCTGCTATCGAAGGTTAGAACATGATTTAAGAAGACAAAATGTGACTGGAAATATTAGAATCAATCTCAGAAAGTTCCGTTTACCTCGCATTATTTTCTATGTCAGAACCAAAAGCGCGTATTCTTTGCGTTGAAGACAATCGCGATTCTCGCGAGATGATCGCCACACTTCTCCGTCAGTACAGTCAAAACTATCAGGTAACGGCCGTCGAGACCGCTGCTGAAGCCTTGGAGCTGAATGGGAAGGAACAATTTGATCTTTACATCCTTGATATCTGGCTGCCGGGGATGGATGGCGTCGAGCTCTGCCGCCGTCTGCGGGAACGCGGGGTCACAAAGCCGATCATGTTCTTCTCGGCCATGGGCGTGCAGCAAAAAGATAAGGACTATGTCTTAGCTTCTGGTGCCGACGAGTTTCTTGTTAAATCTATCGACATCGATCGTTTTACAGATACGGTAGAGAGGCTTCTGAACGGCGACCGTGAGCCGGCGGCCTAACGCCGCTTTACTGGACCAACGCTAGCCGCGAATAGCAATAAAGCCACAGCTCATTTGGTAGCCGATGAGCCGTCGCCTTCTGCATGCATGCGGAAGATCTTCTTAGATCTTCTACCTGGCGGATGTTTTTATTTCGACATCAATCTTTTTATCCCCGGATCTACTTAAGAAACCGCCGGACATTACCACCGCCGCGATTATCGCCACGATAATTATTAATGCGATAGCCCATACAAAATTTCCCGCTCCGCCCCCGTCTTCGTCTGCCATTTCCTTACTGTCCTCCCAAATAAAGTAATAACTCGATATACGTGTCCCCGTTTTGCAAATCAGATGCCAAGATTATTCGCATCGTTTTCGTGCATTTACACCTACTGTATTGCGCGAGAAAGCTCCGCCGATCACTGATGGACGGAGCTTTATCTAGTTGCTAATTAACGATTTAGGTGCCTGATTCCCAACTGGACATATACTCAAGCATCTCGGGGGTAAGCTCATCAATTGAAATGCCCATCGCTCGCAGTTTTAGGCTCGCAATTTCTTGGTCCACTTCCGGTGGCAGAACGTGGACACCGTGTTCGAGTGTTCCTTTATTCTTGACCAAGAACTCGGCCGACAACGCCTGGTTCGCGAACGACATATCCATTACGGACGCGGGGTGACCCTCGGCCGCGGCGAGATTGATCAGTCGTCCTTCACCGAGAACTATCACGCTCTTCTTGCTGCCTCTGCTTATATATTCTTCAACGAACGGGCGGCGTTTGACGGCGGGCTCGGACATTTCACGGAGCGCATCAAGGTTGAGTTCGAGATCGAAGTGTCCGCTATTGCAAACGATCGCTCCGTCCTTCATCGCTTCGAAATGTTCCTTATCGATGACGTGACGATTTCCGGTCACGGTCACGAAGATATCTCCGATCTTGCAAGCTTCCTTCATCGGAAGAACTCGGAAGCCATCCATAACTGCTTCGATCGCCTTGATCGGATCAATCTCAGTAACGATCACGTTGGCACCCATTCCCCGGGCACGCATCGCCACACCTTTACCGCACCATCCATAACCAACGACAACAAGTGCCTTGCCGGCGAGCAGAATATTTGTCGCGCGGATCACGCCGTCAAGTGTCGACTGGCCGGTGCCATATCGGTTGTCAAAGAAATGCTTTGTCTGAGCATCGTTAACCGCTATAGAAGGGAAGGTAAGCACCCCCGCCTTCTGCATCGCCTTAAGTCGAACGATACCCGTGGTCGTCTCCTCTGTCGTACCAAGAAGGCCGTTGATCAACTCTTTCTTTTCCTTCAGCATGGTAGCGACAACGTCGGAACCGTCATCAATTATCAAATTCGGATTGGTATCGAGAGCGGCTCGCACGTGGCTGACATAGGTCTCGATCGATTCTCCTTTGATAGCCATCACCGGGATACCCCAATCAGCAACCAGAGACGCAGCGACGTCGTCTTGTGTGGATAAGGGATTCGAAGCGATCAGCAAAGATTCTGCTCCTCCCGCCTGCAGCGTGCGGGCAAGATTCGCTGTCTCGGTCGTGATATGTGCGCATGCAATTAGCTTCACGCCGACAAGAGGCTTTTCGGTCTCGAATCGCTCCCTGATTAGCCGGAGAACCGGCATCTCGCGGTCCGCCCATTCGATGCGCTGCTTTCCTTGTGGAGCAAGATTGATGTCTTTGATGTCGTAGTGAATTGAAGGTTGTTCCGTTGCCATATTTTTAAAAGTTGGACAGGCTACATGCCTGTCCGAATCCGCAATATTTCTATATAAGTCCGAACTTTCGAGTTTTATCCGGCAGCGCCGTTACTAAGCGCGTTTAGAAGAGCATCGACTCTATCGGTCTTCTCCCATGTGAACTCGTCATTGGTCCGGCCGAAATGTCCGAACCGTGCTGTTTGCTTGAAGATAGGACGCTGCAGGTCAAGCATTTCGATAATGCCTTTGGGTGTTAGAGCGAAGTGCTTACGCACTGCGTCTGCAAGTTTGGTCTCGTCAACTTTACCGGTACCGTGGGTGTCCACAAGAACCGACACCGGATCGGCAACCCCGATCGCATACGCAAGTTGAACAGTACACTTCTCGGCCAATCCAGCTGCGACTATATTCTTGGCAATATACCTAGCCATATAAGCAGCCGAGCGGTCGACCTTTGTAGGATCTTTGCCCGAGAAAGCACCACCGCCATGCGGGGCATAGCCGCCATACGTATCGACGATTATCTTTCGTCCAGTTACACCGGCATCTCCCATGGGACCACCGACGACAAACCGACCTGTCGGGTTAATGTGATACTTCGTGTTTTCGTCCAGAAGGTCCGAAGGAATAACGGCCTGGATAACATGCTCCATCACATCCTTGCGAATCGTTTCGATATCAATTTCGGCAGTCTGCGTCGAGACCACAACCGCTTCGACGCGGAAAGGTCGCCCGTCCCGATACTCGATCGAGACCTGCGATTTTCCATCCGGCCGCAGATAGGGAATTGTGCCATCACGCCGAACCTCGGAAAGCTTCCGCGTAAGGTTGTGAGCCATCTGAATCGGCATCGGCATTAGCTCGGGAGTTTCGTTACACGCAAAACCGAACATCAGGCCCTGGTCGCCCGCTCCGCCCGTATCGACGCCTTGGGCGATATCAGGCGACTGAGTGCCGATAGCATCCACAACGCTGCAAGTGTTGGCATCGTAACCGAACGACGCGTCGTTATAACCGATCTCATTGATGGTGTCGCGAATGATCTGCTTGTAATTGACCGAGGCCGTAGTTGTAATTTCTCCGGCCACAACGGCCAACCCGGTTGTGACGAGAGTCTCACAAGCAACTCGAGCTGTAGGATCCTGCTCGAGGATCGCATCAAGGATCGCGTCCGAAATATTATCGGCAATCTTGTCCGGGTGGCCTTCAGTAACCGATTCGGACGTGAATAGAAAATTTCCGTTACTCAATGATTTGTCTAACTCCTTTATGAGTGTCTATCAGTTTGATATCGGTGTAGATAACAAAACCGTAATTCTAGCCGCTCAGAGTCGGTGTGTCAAAGCATAGCGGTCAGGAAGCAGTGGGGAACGCGGGCGGGACTTGAAGCACTTAGAAACTTGCAACCTGTCGCAACACATGCTGCGTCTGATAATAAGGATTATGTAAGCAGACCTTAAGCGCTTGGCGTGAGGAAACGCGAGCCTTCTGAACTTGGCCCGCAATGGCCTTCGAAATGCAGGCTAAGCTGAATCTACCCATCGCTTTCCTTTACGAAGTCGAAAGCTTTTTTCAGAGCTTCCAGGATATCTCGCTTTGTAGGACACCTATCATCGCCAAACCTTATTTCAACCGTGAAGGCAGAATCGTCAGGCGTGAATCGGTAAGGGGCTGAGGGCACATCAGCGGCGTCGGCGGTAGGATGTGCTTTGACTTTTTCTTTAACGCCGGATGACTTATCCAGACTTTTCTTGCCACCGCCGGCGAGGTTATCTAAATAATCCAACATCGCCTGATCGTCGAACTGGCGTGCTATCTCCAACAAGATCGCTTTGGAAGAAATATTCCCAGAGCGGCATCGCTCGCGAATCGTAGCTGGAAGCGTGGCGATCGTCAGCAACTCAGTGACCGTCGTGCGGCCCTTGCTTATTTTCTGAGCGATTTCGTCCTGCGTGTAACCAAATCTCTCTTTCAGCGACGCGAGGCCATCGGCTTCCTCCCAGACGGTGAGGTCTTTTCGCTGAAGATTCTCGATCAACGCGATCTCAGCAATACCTTTTTCATCGACTGCCATCTCGATGCACGGCACCTCGGTCAAACCGGCGAGCTGCGAAGCTCGCCAGCGCCGCTCACCGGCGATGATCATGAACCTGCCGTCATCCGTAGGATGGACAAGAAGCGGTTCGAGGACTCCGATCTCTTTGATCGAATCAGTCAATTCCGTCAGATCACCAAATTCGGTGCGCGGCTGTTCCGGGTTTGGAAATATCGATGTTATGGAAATGGTGCGACCAACCGAGCGCGACTTGGCCGCTATCTGTTCGACGTAATGAGAGTCATGACGCATTTTAATTCCGATCGGTAATCCGGCTTTAGACACGTTTAAGCACCTCCTTTGAAAGGCTCTCGTATTCGATCGCACCCGAAGAACGCGGCGCGTAATCGAAAATGGGTTTTTTATGGGCCGGCGATTCTTCGAGGCGGACGCTGCGGGATATAACAGTTTTAAACGCCTTCCGGCCAAATACGTTTCGAATATGTGCCTCGACGTCTTTGGAAATCGTCGTTCTTCGATCAAACAGGGTCACAACTACACCCAGCAGATTCAGGTCAGGATTAGGCCGCGACTTTATCTTTTCGATAGTTTCGAGTAGGTCGTCAGTTCCCTCCAATGCAAAGTACGACGACTGGATTGGGATAATGACGTGCTGGGCGGCGACCATTCCATTCACAGTCAGAATACCAAGCGTTGGCGGCGTGTCGATGACGATGATGTCATACTTCGCTTTCGCATTTTCGATGCGGTCGCGCAATTTGAATGCAGCGTCGAAATCGCCGATCAGTTTTGCTTCAAGCTTTGCGAGGCTGATACGGGATGGGATGATCGATAAACCTTCCGTGTTCGTTTCATATACGAGTTCTTCCAGCGGCCGGTCGGGCTCGGTGAAGAGCTCGTACGCTCCGCCGTTAACTTTTGCAGGATCGATGAATGACAACGAGCTGTTGCTTTGAGGATCGAGGTCGATGAGGAGTACTTTCCTCCGCTGGCTTGCGAGGCCGGCTGCGAGGTTGATGGCAGTCGTAGTCTTACCTACGCCGCCTTTCTGGTTCGCGATTACGATTATCATGTTGTGCGAGATGTATTCCGGTGAGGGTGCACCGAAATACATTGAGAAAACTTACGCGATCAGATCCGGCCATTCTTCACCGCCGGCAATCGGTTCGCTACTCTCGGCTTCCGCATCGAGCGGGTTGGAAGACGCCGAAAGGTCGATCACAGACTGCTTAACAAATATCGGACAATCGAGCCTGAGCGCGAGGGCTATCGCATCCGACGGACGAGCATCCATTGAAACGATCTCGCCCTCACTATCCCTTAGTTCGACGACTGCGTAAAAGGTGTTTTCCTGCAGATCAGTCACTATAACACGGGATGCGACGAGGCCACACTCGATGATGACATTGCGAAGCAAGTCATGAGTCATCGGGCGCTGCGGAACGATCTTTTCGATTTCAAGAGCGATGGCGTTCGCCTCGAAGGCCCCGACCCAGATCGGAAGCACGGTTTCAGACTCGACACCTTTCAGAACTACGATCGGTGTGTTCGTGTTAGGGTCCATAATGAGGGCCCCGATTTTTACTTCGATCAAACTGTTATCGTCGCTCACGTTCTTAACAAATTTCGCCGAACAATGAGTTCGTCTTTATTTCCCGAATTCTAACATCAACAAGGCTTCCAACTAAATGACTCGCGCCGCGGAAATTCACAAGCTTGTGGCAAGTTGAGTGCCCGGTAATATCATCGTCACTGCGGCTCGAAACCTTTTCGGCCAACACTTGGACGGTCCTACCAATATAGCGTTGGAGGCGTGCGTTCTGCGTCCGCTTTTGAAGATTCTCGAGGTCGATGAAGCGGAGTTTTTTCTCGCCGAGCGTCACATCGTCCTCCATCTTAAACGCGGGTGTGCCCGGTCGCGGCGAGTATTTGAAAATATAAGCAGAATCGAAACCGCAATACTCAACAGCACGCTTCGTCTCCTCAAAATCCGATTCTGTCTCTCCCGGAAAGCCGACAATGATATCCGTAGTTAGAGCGACATCCCGTTTCGAATCTTTCAGTTTGTCGATCTTGCGGAAATAACTTTGGATCGTATGCCCGCGTTTCATATTTCTTAGGACTCGGTCACTTCCCGACTGCACCGGAAGATGCACCCAATTGCAAAGGTTTTCATTCTCATTTATCGCGTCGACGATGTCCGGATGAAAATCACGTGGGAATGAAGTGTTGAATTTAATTCGTTCAATGCCAGTCGCGGCAACCGCCCGAAGCAGGCGCGAAAACGGAGTTGCACCGTGAAATGTTTCGAGTCCCGAATCGGTCAGCGGCCGATAGCTGTTCACGTTCTGCCCGATTAAATGAATTTCCTTCACGCCCTGCCGGCAAACTTCCAGGATGTTGCGAATGATCGAAGACGCAGGCAGGCTCACTTCCCGGCCACGGGAAAACGGAACGATGCAGTACGTGCAAAATTTGTTACAGCCTTCGATGATCGGGACAAACGCGACGTACGGTGAGTGTCGCTGCGTATCCGAAACGGACCAGTCGTAGTCCGGCTCGCGGTCGCCCAGGTCGATCACACTCGCTTCGTTATCTAATACTCGATCGATCGCATCGGCCACTCGGCTTACCGCTTTCGTTCCGATAACGAAGTCCAGGCCTTCGATTTTATCGAACAGAGTTTCGCCTTCAAGCTGCGCTACGCAGCCCATCACACCTATCATCGGCTTCACGGCGCGCGAATTGCGAACCCGGCCGACCCTGGTGTAAAGTTTGTGCTCTGCCTTCTCTCGAACCGAGCAAGTATTTATGAGAATGATATCGGCGAGATTCTCGTTCGGAGTGACCTCAAAACCTTTCGCGACGAGTGATGTAGCGGCCCTTTCCGAGTCCGAAACATTCATTTGACAGCCGAAGGTTTCAATATAGACTTTCTTCATAGCCGAGCGAGAAATGGATCAATTAAACTTCAAATCGAGAGACTTCGTGCACCTTCATCTGCACTCGGATTATAGTCTTTTACAAAGCACAATCAAATTGAAGCCGCTCGCACATCGACTCGGCGAACTGGGGATGCAGGCGTGCGGCCTCACCGATTACGGGAACATGTACGGAGCGATTTCCTTCTATAAGACAATGAAGGAAGCGAAGATCCGGCCCATTATCGGATACGAGGCTTTTGTCGCTTCTGGAAGCCGGTTCGATCGCGATCTCGCCGTACGCGCCGGCGAACGCCCTTACTACAATTTGGTGTTACTGGCGAAGGATCATGACGGCTACCAAAATCTTGTGCACCTCTCGTCGAAGGCATTTACTGAAGGCTTTCACCACAAACCGCGCCTCGACACGGAGATACTTGGCGAACGAAGTCGCGGGCTTATCGCTCTTTCCGGCGGAGCGAACGGAGCACTCGCGCATTTTTTGCGACAAGGTGACGTTTCCCGCGCTCAGGAGGTCGCAGAGCAGTACAAGTCCATCTTCGGAAAGGATTTCTACATCGAGATCGCCGACAACGGAACCGATGAGAGCCGGTCCCTTACCCGAGGCCTAATCGACCTTGCGAAGAAAGGCGAAATTCCTCTGGTTGCGGCGAATGATGCTCATTACCTAAACAAGGATGATGCCCGCGCGCATGAAGTGCTTCTTTGCATCGGCGATGGCCGGACGCTTAGTGAAGACCGCTATACATTTTCCAGCTCGAATTATTATCTCCGTTCTTCCGATGAGATGTGGGAGATCTTTGGTAATGATGTGCCTGAGGCTCTGACAAACACTCTGTTGATTGCCGAGCAATGTCAGCTTGAGATCGCTGCCGACGGTGATAACTTCACGCTGCCCGTTTACCCGATTCCGGAAACGGACCTGTCGCGAGATGAGTATTTCGAATGGGTCGTGACAACCGGCCTTGAAGAGCGGAAAAAAAACGTTTGGCTTCCAATGCAAGAGGCCGGCAGCCTTCGCTATTCGATGGATGACTACTCGGCTCGAATCACACGCGAGTTCAGCGTAATACGGAAGATGGGTTTCCAGGATTATTTCCTTATCACATGGGACTTCATCAAATATGCGAAGGAAAATAATATCCCGGTCGGTCCCGGCCGCGGATCCGCAGCCGGTTCGCTCGTCGCCTATTGCCTTGGAATCACGGACATCGATCCGCTTCAATACGATCTGCTGTTCGAACGCTTTCTAAATCCTGAGCGCATCTCGATGCCGGATATCGACATCGACTTTTGTATTCGCGGACGTGCCGACGTCATCAATCACGTAACAAAGGTTTACGGCCGCGAGTCTGTTTGCCAGATCATCACCTTCGGAACCA
>JBDTMK010000010.1:0-21621 GCA_039934315.1 Pyrinomonadaceae bacterium
AGTATCACTTGGCCGTTCTGAGTTAAGCTCAGAGATTTCACAAGTGACTTACCGCGCCGCCTACGCGCCCTTTACGCCCAGTAAATCCGAACAACGCTTGGTCCCTACGTATTACCGCGGCTGCTGGCACGTAGTTAGCCGGACCTTATAAATAGTACCGTCATTTATTCTTCCTATTTTTACGAAGTTTACATACCGAAATACTTCATCCTTCACGCGGCGTTGCTGGGTCAGGCTTTCGCCCATTGCCCAAAATTCCCGACTGCTGCCTCCCGTAGGAGTCTGACCCGTTATTCAGTGTCAGTGTGACCGACCGTCCTCTTAGACCGGTTACAGATCGTAGCCTTGGTAAGCCATTACCTTACCAACTAGCTAATCTGCCGCAAGCTCCTCTTCAAGCGAATTGCTCCTTTAACAACTGTCATCTTGCGATGCCGCTGCATTATGCGGTATTAGCGTCCGTTTCCGGACGTTATTCCCCACTCGAAGGTAGATTACTTACGTGTTACTCACCCGTGCGCCACTCTATACACTCTCCGAAGAGAGCTTTAATCGTTCGACTTGCATGTCTGAGGCACGCCGCCAGCGTTGATTCTGAGCCAGGATCAAACTCTCGTTGATTTCCTAGTTCATTGTTCGTACGACAGTTTCCTGTCGCTACTACTAACCGAAGTCAGTAGTAATTCTTTTTGAATTAACACATGGACTCTCACATATCTAGTTTTCAAATATCAACTTTAATTCGCTCGTCTTTCTATGAGCGAAACTCCCGATTATACAGAAGCGAATTTCGTTGTCAAGCACACTTGGGAAAATAGCTAACTTTTATTTTCAAGCCCTGAAAATTTCTCAAGCGGCAAACATGTATTCTCTACACTCGACCTCCTGATGTCAAGTGGACTACACATCTGATTTCAATCTTTCAATTCTTTTGAAATTGACGGGTACCCAATGCGTCCATTCGGACACTCGCTTGCTAACTCTCAACCGCGGATAGCTTTCAATTTGTGCGATCAGTTAAAGATGGAGTTTCCACCTCCAAGCTGCCAAATGATTTTGCAACCGATTTCCCGTTCTCGAATTTTCCTATTCCGCGTCGCGCACTTTCCGAGAGCAAACTTGATTCGACTGCTCTTACCGCCGTCGCCACTCTCACGTTCGTTTTTGCGTGGGCGACTAGGATCGGTTATTCGCGGTGATTCGAGCTTCGAGGTCAGTTAGACTTTCGGGATCGAACGAATGGGAATGCGCCGAAGAAACAGAATAAGCAGACGGCCACGATTCCAATCAGCTATTTGGGCCCACAGAAGCGGCGAGAGTGGATTGAACAATTCAACCGCTTGTCTCCTACGTTCGGCCAGGCGCTCAAGGAACCTGGAATCGGTCTACAACCTCTGTATCGGACCGGCTTAAGCTAGACGCTAACCGCCATCCCATCGATGTCCCGGTTAGCTGAAATAATGTAGGGTTTAAAAAACTCTTGGAGACCTGCGCACAAAAGTCTTAGCACGCGGCTTGATCTGGAGCGGGCGACGAGGATCGAACTCGCAACTTTCAGCTTGGGAAGCTGACACTCTACCATTGAGTTACGCCCGCTGATTTAACGCGATAATTCTGCCACTTTTCCCGCAGTCTCGCAACACTATTTTCGTTCAAGTCTGAGCAGCAGATCGATCACTTCCCGAACCGCTCCGCGTCCACCTTTCGCCTCGGTAATATATTTCGCGACCGCCTTGGTCTCCGGAACTGCGTCCGCGACGGCAACCGCGAATCCGACCCGTTTCATTAATTCGATGTCGCCTACATCGTCGCCGACGAAGGCAACGTTCATCGTTTCGATGCCCAGAGATGAAATGATCTCTTCGAAGTCTGCAACCTTGTTGGACGATCCCGTACGAACGAACTCGATGCCTAACTCCTCTGCCCTTCTCTGAATGATTTCGCCCGCTCCGCGGCCTGAAATGATTCCCGATTTGAACCCGGCCTGGTGCCAGGAAACAATTCCCTGCCCGTCACGTACGTCAAACACTTTCATCGCCTCGCCGGTCGAAGAAAAATAAAGACGGCCATCCGTGAGAACGCCGTCACAATCCATCAGAAGTAGACTTATGTCCAAACTATCGCACCTCAAATATATCTACCGAGTAGAGCTTCCAACCGCCGCCCGAGCGCGTGAGGCGATACACCGCCGTTCCGGTTTCCACGTCGCGGTTGAGAAGCCTTACAGAGAGGGAGGCTTCCGCCCACACATTGTTTGCGTCGATCGAGTCGACGTGCAAGACGTCGGTTTTCCACGCGACGGTCTGCCCGGATATCCCGCCTACGAATTTCGACACCTCGCCCGAGACTGCCAGAGCATCCAGGTCCGCTTTCCGATTCGAAACAGCAGCTCTGTCAAAGGCACTAAAAAATGCTTTGATACTCTCGTCCGGCGGCGAGCCGGAATTCACCCGATTTCGAATCGCCCGAGCCGCCAGGCTCGCACCGTATTCGGCATCGGCCCTGATCGCATCTGCGGCAAACTTTGCCGCCTGCGCGTTTTGGGCCGACTTCGAAGCTATATCTGCAAGACCAACATTTGCCCAAGCGATGCTGCGAGGCGACGGAAGCTTTTCGTCCAGTACCGTGCGAAACTCGCGGTCCGCTTCGCTATTCTTTCCTTGCGCGAGCAGCGAACGCCCGAGGATTACGCGAACATCGTCGAATCGCGGCTGGTCACGGAGAACAGCCCGCGCGGTCTTTTCCGCGTTAGCAAATTCTTGCTTATCAAATGGCCGTTTCACTGCGAGAAGAAGGTCACTCTCGGTCGACTCGCGGGGTGCAACATCATCCGAATAATCCGTCTGCGGATAAAACTTTTCCGGATCGATCTCGACGCGGGTGATCTTGTTCGATGCCTTGAACGTGATCTCACCAAAACTCTTTGCGCGTATCGTGGTCGGAGCCGACAATCGTTCGCCGTTCGCCATCAATGCGGCGACGTTTACGGTTACATCCACAGGCCCGTCGTTTCTCAAAGCAACTCGGGAGTCCGCGCCGATAATCTGGGGTAGGCCGGCGAGCAGGTTCGTTTCTGTGACCTGGTCAAAAAGATGATCAAGCAGTTCCTTATCCGCAGGAAATTGCGCTCGAAGCTCGGCAAGTGAGACGTTCCCATCTCTTATCGATGATCTCACCCCTTTATAGAATTCTTCGCTTCCGATTTTGCGACCCAGAATGCGCCAAGCCATGGAGCCCTTGTTCGCAACTTCGGGGTAGTAATAATCATCAAGTGACGAGACGACAGTGAGCGGTGCGTCCCGCCGCGAAACGGAAGCGTAGGCGATCCGTTGTCGCTGGCGTTCAATGTCCGCGATCTCCTTTCCAAATTTGCTCTCCAGAAACTGGGTCGCTATATACTTTGTTAAGCCCTCGCGAATTACGCCTCCGCCATCGCCGGCAATATTAACGGATCCGCCGAGCCAGATTTTTACAACTGAATCAGCGACGATCATTGCGGTTTGCGAATCGAGTCGTCCTCGCCTCAACACGCTTTCGTCGATCAGGATCGTTCCCACGCTGGTGAATCCACCCGACCGCCTGACGGCCACCACGCGAATCGGAACATCGGGCGCCGAGCCGAGAATGTTCACAGCAAAGGCCTTGGCGTCAGAGGCGAGCGTCGCGATCTCACCGGCGACTTTCTGAGCATCCGGTCCAGAGCCCTTCGGCAAAAGTACCGACACTCCAGAAGAATTAACGTTGTCCCAGCTTCCAGTTAAAAAGAAAGGCTGGCCGCCGAACTTCTGTTCAGAAACACCGTTCGTTTCCGCACCGGAAGTAATAACGGTTTGCCCCGGCGCATTTACGTGCATACGAAAAGGCGCGTAATCTGCACCCCGTGCGAAGTACCAACTGTTCGGCGTTGGGTACCAGAATGAAAGCGGAAGGAACTGAGAGCCAACCGGAGAAATTGAATTTAAACCCGAGTTATCTTTAACGTTGATCTTGTAGTCGACCGCAACCGCAAGGCTGGCTCCCGGCTGTGCCGCCGGCACGCGCACCACGATCCGCTGCAATGAGCCCGTACCAACTTTCTCTTCCCCTTTTGTAAAATCCGCCGTCGTTCCATTCACGGAAATGGAGCTGACCTCGGCCGCAGGGCTGATCCGCAAAGTTAATGTCGATGCGGCGGCGGCAGAAACATTTGTTAGATCGAGTTTTGCTTTCGCACTCAAATTTCTATCACTATCGGCTTGAGGCAGCGTCGCGGAAATTTCGTAGCGAGTAACCTTCCATGTAGCCGAGACCCGCGTGTCTTGGGCAGCGCACGGGCCCACGAAAGACAAAAGAAAAAGGGCGAGAAGCAACCCACAAAGAACGAGGTCCCGTCGAGCGAGACCGTTTGAGGATTCAGTCATTATCATTAACAAGTTCGTGGATCTTTTTTAGTTTAGCGAGCAGCTTTTCTAATCGGGACAATGGAAGTTGATTTGGTCCGTCGCTCGGAGCCTTCGCCGGATTATCATGCACTTCCATGAATACCGCATCGACACCGCATGCTACTCCTGCCCGCGCAAAGTTTTCGATGTACTCTGCTTGGCCGCCGGTTGCTTTGCCAAGCCCGCCGGGAAGCTGTAGCGAGTGAGTGACGTCGAACACTACGGGCACGCCGAACGAACGCAATATCGGGAACGATCGAAGGTCAACGACGAGATTATTATATCCAAAGCTCACCCCTCGTTCCGTAAGAAGGATCTTCTCGCAACCGGCAGCCTGCAGCTTTTCCACAATATTCTTCGCATCCCACGGAGCTAGAAACTGGCCCTTCTTAACGTTCACCGCCTTGCCGGATTTTGCCGCCGCAACAAGGAGGTCGGTCTGGCGACAGAGAAACGCCGGGATCTGAAGCATGTCCGCAACCTCGGCAGTTTTCTCGACCTGCCACGGTTCGTGAACGTCCGTGATGACCGGGACGCCTATCTCTGCTTTTACTTGAGCAAGTATTTCTAAACCGAACTCCATTCCCTGTCCGCGAAAACTTTCGATCGAACTGCGGTTCGCCTTATCGAATGAAGATTTGTAAACAAAACTAACACCGACGTGCTTACAAATATCGCTTATCTCTTGCGCCATAAAGAGCGCATGCTGTGCCGATTCGACAACGCATGGGCCGAGGATGAAAGACAACTCGCCGTTGCCGAAATGAACTTCGCCTGTTTTGAATGATTGCATTAGAACTCAAACAAAGGTGGACCCAGATTAGCATAGATAAAATGAGGTCTAAACGTCACTCTGCGTGACACTTTAACTATGGCTAATTACTCCTCTGCATCTACCTCGGAACGCTCGGGCATCTCAACGCCCTTGTCGCTTCTCACATCGTGGTCCAGATTTTCACTGTGGAGCCGATTCTCCCACGCAGCTTTTACGAACCAGGTGAATAACGGATGAGCGTCGAGCGGCTTCGATTTATATTCCGGGTGAAACTGACATGCAACAAAAAACGGATGCTGTTCGCGCGGCAGCTCGATCATCTCCACAAACTTCCCGTCAGGCGATACGCCGCTGAATACGAGACCTTCCTTTTCGAGAACGCTCCGATATTCCGGATTGAATTCATATCGATGACGATGTCGCTCACCGATCTCTTCAGCACCGTGATAGACATCGCGTGCAAGGGAACCTTCGCTCAACCCGCAGATGTACTGCCCTAGCCGCATCGTGCCGCCGAGCTCATCAACGCCGACGAGATCGCGCAGTTTGAAGATGACCGGGAACGGAGTCTCCTCGTTGAATTCCGTCGAGTCAGCATCGCGAAGTCCGCAAACGTCTCGAGCAAACTCGATGCACGCCGTCTGCATGCCGAGGCAAATTCCAAAATACGGAGTTCCAGATTTCCGTGCGTACTTGATCGCACGCAGCATGCCTGCGATCCCGCGTTTGCCGAAGCCACCCGGAACGAGGATCGCGTCGTAGTCCTGAAGTTCGGCCTCGTAACCGTCGTTCATCAAGTTTTCAGATTCGATCCAAGTAACATTCACGCGAAGGTTGTTTGAGACGCCCGCATGCGTCAGTGCCTCACGGAGCGACTTATACGAATCTTCCAGTTCGACATATTTACCGACGATCGCGATCTTCACGTTTCCACCGCTCGGATCTTTGATCGTCGCGACGAGCTCACGCCACTTCTTAAGATCCACATGCGGAAACTGCTCCATCAAATTGAGGTCATTGATGATCAGCTCATCAAGCGCCTGTTCGTGGAACGCGAGGGGGACTTCATAGATCGACGGCACATCCAATGCCGAAATCACCGCGCTTTCCTGCACGTTACAAAACAGCGCAATCTTACGGCGAAGGTCCATCGACAACGGCCGATCCGATCGGCAGAGCAGGATGTCGGGAGCGATACCGATCTGGCGAAGCTCTTTCACTGAATGCTGCGTCGGTTTCGTCTTCAACTCCCCGGCGGCTGCGATATACGGAACAAGCGTGACGTGGACGAAGATCGCGTTGCCGCGGCCTTCTTCGTTCCCGATCTGACGGATCGCCTCCATGAAGGGTAGAGATTCGATGTCGCCCACCGTCCCGCCGATCTCAACTATCAGTACATCGGGATCATGCTTTTCAGCTATGGTGCGGACTGCCATTTTGATCTCGTCCGTGATGTGCGGAATGACTTGGATGGTCTTGCCGAGGTAATCGCCACGCCGCTCTTTCTCGATCACCGAAAGATATATTCGGCCGCTAGTCCAGTTGTTCGCCTGTGACAGCTTCGCGTGCGTGAACCTTTCGTAATGACCGAGATCAAGATCGGTCTCCGCACCGTCGTCTGTCACGAACACTTCGCCATGCTGAAACGGAGACATCGTTCCCGGGTCGACATTTATATACGGGTCGAGCTTCATCATCTGAACTTTCATCCCGCGTGCTTCAAGCAAGCAGCCGATGGAGCTCGCAGCCAAACCTTTGCCCAGACTTGAAACCACACCGCCTGTAACGAAAATGTATTTAGTCATAATGTTTGTTCGTCGCTCGTTGTTCCCGTCTATAGCTTAATGCCCGTATCCGCCTCTCCCGCGTCACCCGTTTCCTCTTCTCCTGTCTCGGCGTCCCCGCCCGATTTACCTTCCCGTTTCTTCTTCTGATAACGGCCTTCCTTCATCTGCGTTATCGTTTCCTTCGCCTTTGCTGCTTCAGGGTTCATTAACTCCTGTAGAGCATTGATACTGGCCCCAATCGCCGTGGTACCCTCTGCCGCATTGCGTTCGAACTCTTCAGACGTCCGAGTACTCGGCTTGACAAGAAGTTTCAACCCGACCAGAGCTCCAACAACGAGAAGAATTAAAAAGGCGAGCCCGATCCAATCTTCCATCAGCTAATATCCTTTCCGGCTGACGGCGGCGACTCCAGCATCTGACGTACCCGTTCCAGATCATCACTCGTATCGACACCGATCGATCTGCCCACAGCATCAACAACCTTGATCCTGGCTCCGTCTTCAAGTGCGCGGAGCTGTTCGAGCATCTCGATCTGTTCGAGTTTTGTCGGCGGCAATTTGCTAAATCTTAACAAGTATTCCCGCCGGTAGACGTATAGACCCGTATGTTTTCGAAAGATCGAGAGAAGCTCCGGTTCATTCCTGATGGCATCGTCCGGGTCTCCGTGATATCTCAACGATGCGTCCCTCGGGTACGGCATCACCGAACGGGAAAAGTAGATCGCATGGCCATTCTCGCCAACTACGACCTTTACGACATTCGGACTCAGGAGCTCCTCGAGGTTTTCAATCGGTTCCGAGGTAGTGGACATGTTCGCAGACCCATCCGCTTCGAGTGCCCGGACTGCTGCGTCGATAGTCTCGGGCGAGATCAAAGGCTCATCGCCCTGGACGTTTACGATTATTGCCGCGTTCGGAATGTGCCCCGCTACTTCAGCTACCCGGTCAGTTCCCGAACGATGTTTTGCCGAAGTCATTACAACTTCGTCGCCGTTTGCCTTAACAATATCGAAGATCCGCTCGTCATCCGTTGCGACGATCACGCGTGATACAGAACGAGCCAGCCGAACCCGCTCGACTGTTTGGAGGATCAGTGGACGGCCGTTAACGGGCATCAACATCTTGCCCGGAAGGCGGACAGACGCATACCGCGCGGGTACGATTGCTACTACAATTTTAGGAGGATTTTTCCCGTGATGCTCCACGGGCTTGTAGACTATCTGCAAATCGCGCCGAAGACAAGCCGCAGCGCAAAGTTTGGAGGATGCATAAGGTTTTCGCTAAACTCTGAGCCGTGGAAAGCCCAAACGAAATCTCTCCTGGCGAAGGACTTATCGGAGGTGTTCGCGTGCCCATATTTCCGTTTAAGCCGAGCCCAGACAATCCGCCCTGGAACGCTTTGCTCGCGGCCGCGGCATGGATCGCCAGTGTTGCCTTCATCGCCTTGATCCCGTTGCTCGTTTTGTTGCCGTATGTAATTTCGCGAGGACCGACATTTAGCGAGAGAGAAGCTCTCGGAGAGTTTTTAAAAAACGATCCAACATCTATTCTTCTGCAGATCGCCGCCATAATTCCGGCGCATATCCTGACGCTGGCCCTTGCGTGGGTGATCGTCACTAAACTAAATAGATTTTCGTTTCGGGAAACACTTGGCTGGAAGTCCGGAGGGATGAGATGGCCTCATTATGTAGGGATTCTCGTCATTTTCTTCGCGATTGCCATGGTGGTAGGAAACTATTTTCCGGAACAGGAGAATGAGCTTACCCGCATTTTGCAAAGTTCGCGGTGGGTGGTTTTTCTCGTTGCATTCATGGCGACCTTTACGGCACCCGTGGTCGAAGAAGTCATTTATCGCGGAATCCTCTATTCCGCGTTTCAGAGGACTTTTGGAGTGGCCGCTGGAATCGCAGTAGTAACACTGCTATTCGCCCTTGTTCACGTGCCGCAGTATTTACCAAGCTATTCGACGATCTCTTTGCTTCTTCTGCTGAGTCTCATCCTGACGCTCGTGCGGGCGCGGACCGGCAACCTTCTGCCGTGCATCATCCTTCACACAATCTTCAATGGAACGCAGTCTATTCTTCTGATACTCGAGCCATACCTGAAATCTCAGGCTCCAGTTATCGATCCAACGACCGGTTTTTTCCTTAAATAAAAAGCCCGCGGACAAGGAACTGTCCGCAGGCTTATATTCTTGGTCGGGTCAGGTTACGGTTTTGTTCCTGTGGGATCCGACTTCACACCGGTAGAAGACGACGAAGACGAGCCACCGGATGACGATGAAGAAGAAGATGAAGACGATGAGGAAGAGGATGAACTCGATCCCGGGTCGTACGAACTTCCGCCGCGGTCCGGCGATCCACCATGCAGGCCGCCGCCTCCAACCTGCTCCATCCGAATAAATGGAGGAATAGGCGAACGGTCACCTGTGGTCGCGATCGGTGTAGAGACAGGTAAGTTCGATCCTCCACCCGGGGGATAATAAACTACTGACGGCATGTCATACCACCACGTGCTGTGACCGTAACCATATCCATAGGGCGAGTTCCATCCATAACCGAAAGGTAAAAAACAATAGCCCCCGAAAAATGGGTCGTAGACCCAAAGACCGAACGAACCAAACACGTTCCAGCCGCGGCCGAGGAATGACCTCATCAACGCAACACGAAGATCGTTCCTTTTCAGGCGAGCACTTATTTTTGCAAGCTCTTTCGATCGAGCCTTACTCCAAGTTTCTAACTGGTCCTTATCGCCGCGGTTAAATTTCGCGACCAAAATATTTCCAGCGCCGGAGTTTGATGCAGTGCGTCCGCTCTTTACCTCTTCGGTTCCAGCCCTTGCCGCGCCTTTCCAGACTTCCAGGCTCGACTTCTGGTTATTCACGACGTCAATTCGAAAAACCCCGGTTTGAACTAAAAGGTATTTGATCGAAGGCGTATCAACGGAAACCTTGAATTCCTCAGCCGCAAAGACTTCTAAGATCGCACTGCCCCTATTGATCGTGAGTTGTAGATCGTCGAGTGAAACCGTTTTGAATTCAAACGTTGAGTTTCCGCCAAGACGGAGATACGAGCCCGGATTCAGAAGGATCTCAGCCTTTCCGTTGGCCGCCGTCGCGACGCGGTCACCAACCTCGAGCTTGTCGCCTTTTATGAGATAGCCGCTCGTGCCGCCGGTGCGGGCCACCGTCACCGTTCCCTCCACGAAATTTACGCCGCCGGCTTTAGCGGAGATCACGTAGCGATCGCCGGCTGCTGCCGAAAGCGTGTCGTTTTGGGCATTTGCCAAGCCGCACATAATATTAAGTAACAGACCGAACAAAAAGTAACGAACGAGCTTGTTTTTCATTTGTAAAATCCTCAAGGGCGGCTTGTGCATTAACGATAATGTATATTGCGGCAACTTATCAATTTGTTTCGTAAATTTATGTCAAGAACCTAGTTGAGCAACGAAAATACTTGAACAACCTTTGGGACAATCGCGTAATCTTAGATGTGTCGGCTTCAGACGGGATATGGAGCCTGGTAAATCGCTCAAAATGGCAACTTTCAAGGACCCCACAAAATGTTTCGCACCGTTGGAAGTAATTGAGCGCCTGTTAGAGATAAGGACGGAACTTGGATTTGAAGGGACACTTTATCTCGATCGATGTCAGGAGCTAACGGATTTCCTCGACGCTTACGGCTTTGATATATATGCGTTCGCGACGACGAACGAGAAGATCAATTACGGCGATTACAGAACGCCAGTGGTGCCCGGTGGTGAGCGGATGCACACGACCCTGATGGCACACTAAGAAAAGTTCACAATCAACTGAGGACGCGCGGAAGGTGATCTAAGCAAGTAGGCCTTCCGCTTTTTTTATTTTGCATTCAGGTTCAGGCGGCAGCTGAACCACGGATCGTAAGGCTAAAGGGCTTTTACGATGAAGAGGGTTCCGTCATCGTCGAGGAACTTCCGCTCGGTAAAATCGGCAACATCCTTGCGAATGTGATCGATCATTTTCTTTGCCGGTTGATCTATTGCAGCGAGAACGCTCTTTGCAAAACGGTCCGGACCAAACTCCTCGCCGATCGCATTCGCCGCCTCGGTAATTCCGTCGGTATAAATAACCAGCACCTGATCTTTTTCGAAACGAATAAAGTGCTGGTGATACCGCGCGTCATAAAACATTCCAAGCGGCGTGTCTCCGTATTCGACAAAACGATACTCGCCGTCCGGCTTGATCAGCAGCGGAGGATTGTGACCCGCATTTGCAAATACAAACGTCCGGTTGGTGGTGTCCAGAATTCCATATATGGCGGTGACAAATCGATTGTCCTCGATCGAATCCCAAAGCAGGTTGTTTATCTTTGATAGAAGAATGTGAGATGCATATCCCGTCTGGACACCGGCACGAATCGAGCCGCGGAGAAACGCCATGAGCAACGCGGCAGGTATGCCCTTTCCTACAGCATCCGCCACAGTGATTCCGATCTGATCTTCGAACACTTCTACCCAGTCGTAATAGTCACCCGATACTTCTTCGGTAGGAAAAACATAGGCACTAATATCAAAGTCCGCGAGATCCGGATCGTGATCCGGGAGAAGCTCGAGCTGGACCTGTCGCGCGATCTCGAGCTGTGCCTGGATGCGTTTTTGCTCGACCAGCTGCTCATGCAGCTGAACCTTCTCGATGATGATCGCGACCTGCGAAGTGAGCATCTGCAGTACGGACAGATCATCCTCCGTATACGCGTTCAGCCGATCGCTCTCGAGATCGAAAACTCCGATCACCTTGTCGTTGGAGATTATCGGAGCCATCATCTCGGAACGCGTCCGTGCTCGGGCCGCAAAATAACGAGCGTCCTTACTTACGTCCGCGGAGATGATCGCCTTGCCGGATTCGGCGACACGGCCAAGGAATCCTTCGCCGAGCTTCAGACGCGGCTCGATAAGCTCGAAGCTGATCTCATACCCGCGTATCGCCTTCGACTTAAAAATGTATGGATTGTCATTATCGGTGCCGGTATCCATCAAATAAATTCCCGCTGCATCGTACGGCAGCAAGGAACGGAGGGTGTCCATCACCAGGTTGAGCAGTTCGTCGAGATCAAGCGATCGGCTGATCGTTTTTGTAATGTCGTGAAGCAGTCGCAGCTTATCAACCGTCGATAAACTCGGATCAGGTGCAGGTTGGATCGGTGGATTCATCAGCGTTCGCTTCGAAAGATTCTCTCTTTATATGTATCCCAAAGACGCGAGATCTTGATGCGGTATTCTGCCAGCGCCTTGCTGACGTTGTAATGCCGGGCGATCTCGGCAACCGTCTTGCCATCCTCGACAAATTTCTTAAGGCGGGCGTATGGGACGAGAGCTGCCGCCCCAGTTGAGTAAGCTTCTTCTTCTATGTCAGCGTTGTAGTCGCGTGCAATTGTATTGCCGTGCTTGTCGCGATTTTCGATCGATAGCCGGCTTGGTTTGTGTCCGAGAAAAACGTGACTGATCTCCTCCATCAACGTTGCCTTATGCCGCGTCTTTGCGTGAGTGGGATTGAGAATTATCAGCCTCTTCCCGTTCGGAAGTTTTTTTGAAGCGGCCCCGCCCGACCAATTGTCTTTTCCGCTGCCAAGCAGTTCTTTCAAGGTCTGTTCCGAAAGAAGCGACTCGATCTGGTCAAAAGTTACTACAAGAAGGCCTGCGTATTGGGCGAGTTCAAACGGATCCAGTCTCTGATCGTCCCGGATGAGACCGGCAAATTCCCGCAAGCCCAGACCTCTCATTTCGTGGTGTCGGCCTTTTCGAGTCGGGGGAAGCTCCATGCGGAATTTTGGATTTTAGATTTCGGATTTTGGATTTCGATATCTAGCTTCGAAGATCATGGATAGACGTTGGCTGTTCCCGATCTTCAAATCCAAAATCCAAAATGGTCAAACTTCCTTATACTCCGAGTCGACGTCCTCGCTGGATAAAGCAACACGATAATTCTTTGATTGTTTCTGCGACGTAATAAGCAAGTCCGTCTTCGTCTTCAAAAGGTCTGCCCGATTGTAAACAGAAAGCTCGAAATTGTAGCCATGGGTGATGGCGTCTTTCGGACAGGCCTCGACACAAAATCCGCAAAAGATGCAGCGCCCGTAATCGATGTTGTAGACCTTGGCGTAACGCTCGTCGCGGCCGATGCGTTCTTCGTACGGCCTCGGATCGGTTTCGGCCTCGATATAAATGCAGTCTGAGGGGCAGGCGGCCGCGCAGAGATAACAGGCGACACACTTTTCCTTACCCATCTCGTCGACGTGCAGGAGGTGCTGACCTCGATAGCGCGGTTGGACGGTGATCGGGACATCCGGATATTGCACCGTCCATTTCTCGCGCGGGATCTCGGAGATAGTGCGCTTCATTCCTTTAATGATAGCGACCGTCGATTGAATTACGTCTGAAATAAGTGACATGACTAAAAATTAAACATCGAGCCTGCGAGCATCCCGCCCCAAACCAAAATGACGAAGATATAGTAGGCAGCACCGACCAAGAACATTATCCCGCCGATTATCATACCGGCTATCGCTAGCCCTTTCCCTCCATAGGCCCGAGGGTCCTGGTTAATATTTTTGATACCCAGATATCCAGTTATCAATGCGCCCAATCCGGTAAGCGGCGACACATAGCAGCACAGCGAGACAATACCAAGAACCAGAGAAATTATCGGAAGAGTTTGATTCACACTACCGGTCCCCGGAGCCGGCGGCTGGAAGGGCGTGTTTTGTCCTATTTCCTGATTCTGCCAACCGACGTCCGGCGCAGGCGGAGGCGTCCATTCCGACTGTGCGATCGGCGCGCTCTCGGGCTGCTCGAATGGATTAAAGCTCGGCTCCTCATGAAACGGTTCGGGTTCGGCAAACGACGGCGACGGCGGATCGAACGAAGGCGGATCGAAAGCGGGCGGTTCGTAAGTAGAACGCTTAGGTTCGTCGAATGGTGAAGGGATCGGCGGTACCGAATTGCCCAGCTCTGAGGCAGAAAATGGCGACGGAGGCGGAGTTAGCTCGATGAACTTCGGTGGCTCCGGCTCAACGAGAGGCGGAATGTCTATGACCTGTTCGTCATGAGCATCCATCTCTGCACGAATCTCACCTTCCGATGCATACATCGTCTTTGCCATGTCCTCATCGGCCGGAAGATCGAGCACGTCGTCAGACTGGTCCGGAGGCATCGCAGCCGCAAGGTCCTCGGGCCGCGCCATCATCGTCTTGTAAGGATCGACCGGTACGTCTTCGACCAGAGGCGTTCCGTCCGCCTGGCAAAAGCGCATGTTGTCGTCAAAAGTCTTGTCGCAAGTCGGGCATCGTTTCATAGATTGTTTAGAGTGCGGGCTTCGCCCCGTAATTTATATTCGGCGTGCAAGAAGTCAACCAAGTGTACAAGTTAAAAGCCTGCACTCAAAACTAAACCAACTCAAGCTTGCTAAAGAAATAGCCGATCTCGATCGCGGCATTCTCATCCGAATCGGATCCGTGAACTGCGTTCTCGCCGATCGAAGAGGCAAAGTCTTTTCGCATTGTTCCTTCAGCGGCCTCGGCAGGATTTGTTGCTCCCATCAGATCGCGCCAAGATTTAACCGCATTATCCTTTTCCAAAGCGAGAACTACACACGGACCGCTCGACATAAATTCGGTGAGCTCCTCGTAAAAACCTTTGCCGGCGTGAACGGCATAAAATCCTTCGGCCTGTTTCTTCGTCTGGTGAATAAGCTTCATCCCGCGGATGTTGAATCCGCTGGTGAGTATGCGATCGATGATCTTCCCTTGATTGCCTGCGCGGACCGCGTCCGGCTTTATGATTCCAAATGTTAATGTGCTCATGTTCTAGTCAGTAATTATATGCGGCGATATTTTTGTCTTCAGCGTAATGGGAATACAATTCTTCGTTCTGTTCGAAAGCACTTGATTCTTTAGTTTAGTCGTCTTGTAACTTTCCCGAGAGATCACCAAGTCGTACGTACCCTCTGCGATTTACACAGTGATTTCGCCGTCGTCTTTTGTTGTAAACTGCTGTTTATCTCGCGAACGGGATCGTGACGACTGATTCAACTTAACTCTTACTCTAGGAATCAAGGCACCTACTTCGTCACGAATAGTCACGCAGAAATACGATTTGCCCTGCGCTTGAGCCAGCATACAGAAGGCAAGTATTAGAAAAGAGCAGATCAGTATCCTCAAACTGAAGCTCCCCGTCCCAAAACGTCCGCGATCGCCTGACCAATATCGGCCGGCGACTGAACAACGCGTATCCCCGCTTCGGTTAACGCTTTCATCTTTTCCGCAGCCGTTCCCTTACCGCCCGAGATGATCGCGCCCGCGTGACCCATCCGCCGTCCAGGCGGTGCGGTCTGACCCGCGATGAATGCGACGATCGGCTTCGTTACATTTTCTTTCGCATATTCCGCCGCATCTTCTTCTGCGCTCCCGCCGATCTCACCGATCATGACTATCGCGTCGGTCTCTTCGTCTTCCTGAAACAATTTCAACGCGTCGGTGTGAGTTGTTCCGATGATCGGATCTCCGCCAATTCCGATCGCTGTCGACTGTCCCAGGCCGAGAGCGGTTAGTTGTCCGACCGCTTCGTACGTCAACGTCCCCGAACGGGACACAACACCAATGCGCCCTTCCTTGTGAATATGACCCGGCATTATACCGATCTTGCATTTACCGGGAGAGATAATTCCCGGGCAGTTCGGCCCTATCAGGCGCGTACTTTTGTCGCGGAGATATTCCTTCACCTTTACCATGTCGGTGACGGGAATTCCCTCAGTTATGCAGACGACGAGGGGGAGTCCCGCATCGGCGGCTTCCATTATTGCGTCGGCAGCAAACGGGGGTGGGACGTAAATCACCGACGCGTTCGCACCGGTTTCTCCGACGGCTTCCGCAACAGTATTGAAAACGGGAATGCCCTCGTGTGTCGTGCCGCCTTTTCCGGGTGTCACGCCGCCTACCACATTCGTCCCGTAATCACGCATCTGAAGCGTGTGAAAGGTTCCCTCTTTGCCGGTGATGCCTTGGACAATAAGGCGTGTGTTCTTATCGACTAAAACTGCCAATGCGTTGCTCTCCTAGGCGTTGAAATAAGTTGAAAGTATAGCAGGTGCAAATGGAGATTGCGGAACGTCGACTGCGGAATTTGTAGCCTAAACTCCGAAAATTGCCTGAGCCTGGATATTTTTTGAACCTTTTCGACAGCCGAAGCGTTTGCACTCGTGTCTAAGACGCTGGGGTTTCGGTGCGGCTGAAGTTGAACGCCAATCGAAAATCCAAAATCTAAAATCCAAAATCGAAATGCGGCAGATTTACTCTTTTTACTTCGACGCTTTCTGGATCGCAATAAAATCGATCCTCGAACATAAGCTGCGCGCATTTTTGACGTTGATCGGCATCATCATCGGTGTTGCCGCGGTCGTCGTCGTCGGCGCTTCGATTAGCGGTCTAAAGACTTACGTTGTTGAAACAGCGTCTAAGGTACTCGGCTCGAATCACTTCATGATGAACCGGATGGCTTCGATGGGCCGTATGGCAGACGAAGAGTTCGAGCTCCGTAATCGACGAAACAAAGACATCAAGTGGGAGGAGTACGAGTACGTCCGCGATAATTGTCAGTTGTGTGCCGAGGTGGGAGCGCAGGTGAACTCCGGAACCGATCTCAATCAGAACGGACTCGAGATGCCGTCGACCCGCGTCATCGGTGCGACCGCCAACATGGCGGACATCGAAGATAAGACGCTGTCGGACGGCCGGTTCATGACCGACGAGGAATCATCACGGATAACTTACGTAGCCGTCATCGGAGACGATGTGAAAGAGAAATTCTTCCCGAATAAATCAGCGGTCGGAGAGCAGATAAAGGTCCGCGGTATTCCACTTCGCATCATCGGTGTAGAGGCCAAGCGTGGTTCGTTCTTCGGAAACTCGCAGGATCGAAATATTTATATTCCCATCATCCTTCACGGCCAGATCTTCACGCGGACGGGTGGTATTGAACTTCACGGGAAGACGATAAAAAGTGAAGACCTGAAGCCCGCGATCGACGAGGCGCGTCAGCTTCTACGAAACCGCCGTCAGCTTATCGGTAGCGAGGAAGATACGTTCGGCGTGGTCAATGTCGATGAGTTCAATTCGCAGATGGATCAGATAACCGGTGCCATTGCGGCTGTCGTGGTTCCGATCACGCTCATCATCCTTCTCGTAGGCGGCATTGTCGTAATGAACATAATGCTCGTCTCTGTGACCGAGCGAACATTTGAGGTTGGACTTCGCAAAGCACTGGGAGCGACACGCAAGCAAATACTTTTGCAGTTTTTGATCGAATCGTCCGCGCTGTGTGTCGTCGGCGGTTTTCTTGGACTCGTGGTTTCGTTATTTGTGACGCAGATCGTCGGTTATCTTCTCGGTATAACGATGACGATCACGTTGGGTTACGTGGTCATGTCCGTTGCCGTTTCAAGCATCATCGGAATCATTGCCGGCTTGTATCCGGCCTGGAAGGCGGCGCGGCTGGATCCGATAGTTGCACTGACTCAGTCGTAGGAAATCGTAACGGGTAAGTCGCCAATCGAATTCGATTCGAATCGCGATTTCCATTCACGATCCACCAAATTTATGAAAGCCTCGACATCATTACCGGTTGAAGTCATGAAGATGTCGCTCGACAGCATTGCCGGGCACAAGTTCAGATCTGCGCTGACCATTCTCGGCATTGTCGTCGGCATCATCACGGCCGTTGTCGTGGCTTCGATCCTCACCGGCATGCGGCAGAGCATCGTATCGATCGTCGAGGAGTACGGCACTAACAACATCTATGCGTTCCATTTGACGACCGGGATGGGTGGGCAGAACCGCGACGAGCGCAATCGCAAGCCCCTCACTGATGAGGACGCCAACGCGATCGTGTCCCAATCGACGTCGATCGAAGATCTCGCTTTAGTGAACCCGGGCATTGGCAATTTCGGTCCGAGCTTCGATGACAACATGCATTACGAGGGCCGCAATTATCGGTGGGCGAGTGTGGATGGCGTTTCGTCGAACTACGACAGGATCGTTAATCTCGGTATCCGCGAAGGCCGATGGCTGACCGAATCCGACAACCTGCAGCGACGCAACGTTGTGGTCATAGGAGTCGATGCCCGTGAGGCGCTGTTTCCAAATCCTGACGAGTCGCCAATCGGAAGAGTGATCCGCATGAACGGCGATACCTGGGAGGTCATCGGTGTTGTCGAAAAACGAAAGTCTGGTTTCTTCGGAGAGAATGAAGAAGATCGTAAAGCGTTCATGCCTTATCGAACATCGCGGAAAGTTGCGCCCCTTCGAGACTTTCTGCTCATGATCGTCCAGGGAAAACAAGGACGGCTAAACGATGCCGCTGCCGAGATCGAGGCGGTATTGCGGCAGAGGCGTGGGGTCAAGTACGGTGAGCCGAACAATTTCGATGTGAAGACAGCGGACGCATTCATTGCCCAGTTCGACGGCATTATCGGTGGCGTAGGCGCCGCGGCGATATCGATCTCGATGCTCGGATTGTTAGTCGGCGGGATCGGCGTCATGAACATCATGCTCGTATCGGTTACCGAACGGACGAAGGAAATAGGTATACGAAAAGCAATCGGTGCAACGCGAGGTGCGATTGTCTTTCAGTTTCTGTTGGAGGCAATGACTCTCACCGCGATCGGTGGCGTGATCGGAATTCTCTCAGCGCTAGGAATAAGCAATCTCATAATGCTTTTGATCCCGACGATTCCGGCAACTGTGGAGTTGTGGATGATCCTTGTGTCGCTCGGTGTTTCTATCGGCATCGGATTGGTCTTCGGCGTACTTCCCGCCCGAAAGGCAGCGCGTCTTGATCCGATCGAGTGTCTCCGCTACGAATGATCTCTCGAGAAAATGACTCTGTTTTCGGTTTTACTAGTTAGGTCTGTCTCTCTTGTGAGGGTACAAGTCTTATCGCAAGAACTGGGACCCAGAAAAACGTTCCGAGTCGGCGCTACGCTTCGCCGCTTCAGTCGCACTTAGCGCTGGTGTACGGAAAATCTACTCCGCTCGTTTTGCCGTTCTTCGTCCCCTCAATCCGTGCGGTCATCTTTTCTCCGATCGCGTGTACAAAATCCTTTGCGGAAAGTCATGAACTGGATTCTCGAACACGACTGCGTTCGCGGTGGATGTCTTTAACGGAAAAGCGGTGTCCTCTTTGTTGCCAGAAGGTCGCGAGACGTATGCCAATCCGTTCGCTGTCTCGATGATCCGCAGAAATTCAAAGTTGATAAGTTTTCCGGCCTTCAAAGTTCGGCCCACGCCGATCATCGCGTCGCCTGCCGGCTTCATCCACATCTCTGTGATCTGCATAGCGCTCTTCTCGTTGTTCATCTCCCAGCAGCCGGCAAGCCAGCCGAGATCCGAGAGCTTCGTCGACGAAACCTGCGCCAGCGTGCTCACTGGAAACGTCGCGACAAAGACAACTAATAAAACAAATTTCATTCGGTGAGCCTTCACGTTAACATCCTAAAGTTCAACTTTTTGCTCATATTGAGGTACCACAACATTCCAACCGAACCGATCTCGAATATGCTGGGCCATCGCGGCCGCCGCATCGGGTTCGCCGTGTGTTGTAAAAACTGTTTTCGTGGCTTGCGATAATCCCTCGAGCCAACGGATCACCCCTTTCCAATCGGCATGCGCCGAAAAGCCTTCGACCTTTTCGACGTGACATCGGACGGGGATCCAGTTCTTAATTATCCGAACCTCCCTTTCGCCGTCCTGGATCCGGCGCCCGGTCGTACCGGCTGCCTGATATCCAACGAAAATGACCGTCGCATTTTCATTCGGCAGAACCCGCATTGCATGATGCAGAACGCGTCCACCAGTCATCATTCCGGATGCTGAGATAATGATCCGCGTACCCCTCATATCGTTGAGTCTTTTCGATTCGTCGCGCGTCGCGGTGGTCGACATCGAGTGCGTTCGGAGAGGGTGCTGCTTTTTGCGAAGGATCGATGCGTATTCTTCGTCGTGCTCTTCGTTCCAGCGATTGTAGACCTGCGTCGCTTGTGCAGCCATAGGAGAATCCACGATGACCGGCAGAATCGGTATCCGCTTCTCTTCTTCCAGCTCGCGAAGCAGATACAGAACCTCTTGTGTCCTGCCCACCGCGAATGCCGGGATCAGAATGGGTGCGTTCCTGCCAACCGCTTCATTGATAATGCGAGCCATCTGCTCGTCAGAAGCTACATCGCCATGGAGACGATTTCCGTACGTCGATTCGACCATCAGATAATCGCATTCCGGCGGCGTCGCCGGATCTTTGACGATCGGCTGATCGTAATGTCCGAGGTCGCCCGAGAAAAGAAAGCGCGTGGACGCACCACTAGTAGATGAGCCGCTCATCTCAACCAACACCAAGCTCGCACCGATGATGTGGCCCGCAACTTGAAAGCTCGCTTTGAAACCGTCGGTAACATCGATCGCGGTTCCGTCGTTCGCGACCGGTCGCATAAGCTCCAGGGTTCGCCGAGCGTCGCTCTCATCGTAAAGCGGAAGTGCCGGAGCGTGGCGCGTCAGGTCGTGGCGATTACGATAGTCCGCATCCTCTTCCTGCAAACGGGCTGAGTCCGGTAAAAGAATTTTCAGAAGATCGGCCGTTGCCTTTGATGTGAAGACCGGACCTCGAAAGCCCAGATTGACGAGACGGGGCAGCCAACCGGTGTGATCGATATGGGCGTGCGTGATTATCACTGCATCGATGGAAAGCGGATCGAAAGGAGGATCCTGCCAGTTACGTTCGCGCAGCTCCTTCAAACCCTGAAACAGTCCGCAATCCACCAGGATTCGACGACCGTTATTTTCCAATAAATACTTCGAACCCGTTACAGTTCCTACGCCGCCGTAAAACGTTATGTTCGCCATGTGAGTAAAGATTATAGGTCATGAGAAATGAGCGCAACCCATCGAATCGCTCACCACTGAATCACGAATCACTTACAACTAGTTCACGTATTCTTTCGGGAACCAAAGAACCTTGCTCGGCTCTTCCGCCTTGGATTGTTGTTTGCGCACACGAGCGTGTTGCAGAAGCTGCTCCGAAGTTTCGCCGTCCTGCCAAAATGTTGCTTGCCCAACGTTGAGCCACACTTTTACCTCGTCCGTTTCTGACACCGCAAAAGCCTTTGCCGAAAAATGGTCCTTGATCCGCTGCAGGATCTCGCCCGCAAATTTCTCCGATGCGGTGGGTAGGAGGATAAGGAACTCGTCATTCGTTGACCGCGAAAGGAAGTCCATCTTTCGAAGCAGCCCCGCAAGATTCTCTGAAACGAAAGCAAGCATTCTGTCGCCTGCCGCAAAACCAAAATTTTGATTCACGTCGCCGAAGTTTTTTATGTCGATGCTCACTACAGTAAGGGGCCGTTCACTTCGAAATCGCTGGGATTCCGCAAGCTGATTCTCGAGCACCATAAAGAACGCGCGCTCGTTCGGAAGGTTCGTCAAAGAATCCGTCAAAGCATTAGATATCGATCGCTCGAAAGAGAGCGAGGTCAAAAACAGCGGAGCGACTCGTGCGCCGATCGCCTCGAGCATCGAATCAAGTTCGGAAATCACAACTAGCGGCTCGTCCTTATATAA
>JBDTMK010000011.1:0-20654 GCA_039934315.1 Pyrinomonadaceae bacterium
CCAATACCTCTTAGTCCAACCAATCCGCCACGCGATCGGGAGAAAGAAGAAGCATGCTTTAATCGCTGCCAGCATCTTCTTGGAGCCAGTTTGGATGGGTCGGCGTATAGAAAATGCTATCGGTCATGTATGGGAACTTTATGGTAAATAAAGAAATCGCGATTACGATTCAGAAACGCGCACTCAGTGCGATAGTCGAATTGAACACAATTCTCTCCGATGTGAACGGTGAATGCTCTGACGAGGCTTTTGGTTTGATCAAGCGCGGCGTTGGACTTTCAATCGGCAGGATTCAGATGGAAATACTAGAACCGCTGTATCGACAATTTCCTGAAATAGATGATCTTGCCGATTAGGCGCATGCAGCTCTCGCTAGAGCCGCCCCAGCAATTGTCGTCGTCTTAGGCGCGGCAACCTACGGAACGTCTAATATCGGCGCGAATACCGCGACTCATCCTTGGAATCCAGCGGTCAGTCGCCGCTGGCTGATAAATCCCTTCGAGCCAGTTTTGGGTATCGGTGCCAGACACCCTCACACTTCCACGCATGTAAAACGCGTCCGAGAGTTATTCCGTTTACCGATCACCATCGATTCCACATTCATGCAAGAACGATTTCGTAACTATTGTAAACAGAATACATGCTACAAAAAAAAACAGCTTTACAAATTAAGAAACGATCTCTCCTCGCGATCGCTGAAGTGGATGCAATCGTTTCAGACATCCGGGATCACTGCTCCGAAGAAGATTTTGAGTTAATCAGGCGCGGCGCGGGTCTTTCAATTGGAAAGATTATTGTTGAACTTTTGGAACCGATCTATGCACAGCATCCGGAGATCGATGACCTGCGAAATGAGCTTTAATTGGGCCGTCGCTGTCGGAGGCTTCGCGATAGGTTGCGGAACCGGCTATTACTCCCGGGCATGAATGCCGAAGTGGAACTTGCAACGAGCTGGTGCACGAATCGGATAACCAACTGCAACTAAAAACGTACCTAGGCCGTCGCTACCTTTCGAGGGCCTTGGGCGGGGGCTGAGAGGAATGGTGCCGGGAGCTAATCGATCTCTGTGGAGTATTCCCTAAGTCCGTTCCACACCTATACCCATGCCCACTCCAGATCGCAACGGATGTGCTGAGGAGATTTCAGCTTGCGTTCAGCTGTGCTCGCGGGCGGCCGGCGATCCAGATATGAAAAATATATGGGGTGGCAGTCAGACAGCGTGTTTGAAAGGTTGCATTTCCGAGCGATGTAAGCGCGGCCTACGGTTTTAGTTCCATTGTTCGCAGGTGGAGGGGTGATGATCAGAGATGAAGACATAGATGCGGCTCTCTTGGCCAACATTACAAACGAATGGCAGAAACTTGCATTTGTCGTAGGAAAGACAATGATGCAAATTGAAAGTTCCCAGCTTTCGGGACGGTACGATCTTTATTTTGCACGTCGGGTTCGTTTTTTGGTCGAGAGCAGATTTGTTGAGTACGACGGGGACTTGCAACAAATGAGACGATGCGAAGTAAGACTTTCGCGAGGTTGAAACCAAATATCAGGCGCGAGCGTCAACTATTCATGAAAAGGTCAACTAGATATAAGCATATTGTTTCGGTGCTTTGAGCAAACCTCGGATGCGGGGAACCGAGAGTTTGATTCCCTTACAAAGAGTTTTCGATCTTGATCTTTGACAACTTAGTTATCTGTTCGCTTTCTCCTTTTTCTGATGATGTCGGCCTTGCGGTGGCGAGGATCCTTTCCCAGTCGGTGTCGGTCGGCTGCGTCGGATCGAGGACGAGATCAGTCAGATCGCGGAGATGGCTCAGACGAGGAATCTCAGCTACGACGACGTCAACCGTTTGACGTGAATGACGAATGGTTCGTCGCCGTTGCAAACCCCAGTTGAGGACGACAACGCCGCATGCAAACGTCTTTCGAGCCCCTCAGATCGCGCGGCATGTTTCGCTCAGGCGATGGAACGATATTCTAGCTGCTTGGCGGGAAGACCTTTGCCGCCATTTCCTTGGTAGGAGCTATATGAACTCTATAGAATTGGGTGACATAATCGCGACCCGACGTCTCGACTTAGTTAATTCCGACGGTACGACGGCGCCGGTATTCGTCAATGTCGGAATGCCACGACAGTTCACGGACTCAACGAACTTCCTAACCCCGTATCAAATCGAGGCCTTGGGAAAGAGGACGTCTGGTATGCCGCGGGCGTAGATGCAGTCCAGTCCATCCAGCTTGTAATGGGAATGATAGACGCTGACCTAAATGCCTTGACGACAAATGCAGGCATAGAATTGAGATGGGTCGGTGATGAATCAGGTGGGCTGGGGTTTGTAAAGAATCGAAATAATGAACCGTAAATGCGAAGTTGGGTGATCTGCGATTTGCAACAAACCTGCTATTGCATACTGGCGGAAGCTTTCGACGCGAAAAGATTATGTTCAATAGAACTACGACGGCCTCGGGCGGCGAGCGGAGCTCTATGTCGTAGGTGGGAAGGAAAATAAGAAGTCACTACAACGGGCTCGGATGTTCTCGTCGATTGACCACCTAACAACGCGGCCGAAATATCTCAATTGAATGACGACGCAGGATAAAGCCCGGGCAGTTTCAAGCCGTGTACGGCCGGGCGATCCCGAACGCGTTTGTTCCTTGAAGAAAGTTTTGCCACGGATCTGCGCGGATGACACGGATAAAACCCAATAGGATGTTATCCGCGAAAATCCGCGGCAGAAAATCTTATGCTTCGAAGGGGATCTCGGCGTTTTGAAGTACTCCGAGCTCGTTGAGGGTCTTAGCCTTCTTCCCGAAGTAGGCGAGCATCTTTTCGTATGCTGCAAATCGGCGACGCCCCTGTCGATAATAATTTCGCCTACGACAACGCGAATCAGATCTCGCAGATCGCCGAGCTCACGCAAACCAGAAACTTAGCCTACGACGACGTCAACCGTTTGACGGGAATGACGAATGGCTCGTCGAACGAGAGCTACACGTTCGACGCAGTTGGAAACCGAACTCCGTCGTCGCACCGAAGTTCGACCTATTCGTATCAGCCTTACAACCGAATGACGGCTACGGCGACGACGGCGATGAGCTACGACCCGAATGGTAATCTCGTCCAGAAGGGGGAGGGGTCGAACAACTGGCGATATGGTTGGGATTATGAAAACCGTCTGACGATGGCCGCAACGAGAAGGCAGACGGCCCGTTATCGTTACGATGCTCTCGGACGCCGCGTGCAAAGATACCTTGCCGGGAACAAGGAGAACACGAAGTTCGTCTATGACGGTCTCGACGTGGTGATGGACGACGATCTCGTCGCGGCATCGACGACAAGCTGAGCCTAAAGACGGGCGGCGTGACGAAGTATTTTCTTCAGGATCATCTCGGCTCGACGGTCGCCATGACAAATTCGAGCGGGGCTGCGACCGAGCAGACGTCATACGACTCGTTCGGTAATCGAACGGCTAGTCTTTCGACCCGCTACCAATACACCGGTCGGGAATACGATGCGTTTTCGGGATTTCATTACTATAGGGCTCGTTGGTACGACGCGAATCTGGGAAGATTTGTGTCGGAGGATCCAATCGGGTTCGGTGGCGGCGATGTAAATCTGTATGGATACGTATGGAACAGTCCTTTACATTTTTCCGATCCAATGGGACTCGACGGCTGGGGAAACGACTCGGCTGACTGGGCCGATTCGAACATCAACAATGCCGTGGTTTTTATAAGGCTGATCCGCAATATTGGGTTTGGAACGGAACAGTCGATACCGTTGGGGATTTGTCTTCGTTGGTTGCGGATCCGCTGAGACTGGGCAGTGGCACCGGTTATGCTTTGTATTTCGGGGATGCATCGGGATGGCAAAGGGCGGGAGCTGTGGGGAATGACGTCCTGCGCGCGGCCGCCATCGCAGGTATTCTTGCGCGATTAGGCTCGGGCGCTATTTCTGCTTTGGGTTATCCGGCAGCTCGCTTCGCGAACAGCGCAATGGGTTGCTCTTTGAACAGTAGACTCGTCAGTAGGCTGCCAACGAAGGAATATAGTTTCGGTAACCCACCCATCAGAGTAGCCCCTTTTGGAAATCGGACGGGACATCCCACCGGCGAGAAACCGCATTATCACCGCCAGCGATTTGACCAAAAAGGACGCGTAATGCGGGATCAAGGAAAACGGCGCCATCGCCCATGGGACACGAGACCCACGGATAAGTATTTTTGGGATCGATTTTAGCTATCTATGAAAGCACCAATCTTTGTTTACGAACCAAACGACCTAGGTGTATTCGAGTCGGTCCATGACGCCGAACTCAAGGTTGAGACGTATGATGTTCGAGATGAGTCATTTTTCTATTACGACGCGGACGGCCAAATCTTGGCCGCGTCGGTTGTCAAGGGCGATGACGGTATCGAACGAACCGTAATACACGAGACCGCGGAAAAGCTCTTTGACGAAGAAGGGCTGCGGGAAATTCTTCTGGATTTTCTAATCGCCGTTGGCCAATCCAAGTTCGACCTCGATCATTTGACATTGGAGGAACTAGCGGCGCGAACCATAGAATATTCGACGCACTGATCTCCAACAATCTGGGCGGCCCTCCACAAAAGGCTTTCTACCAAACGTTTCTTGACGTTGCTAGAGAAAAATCTGCCGACCTTAGCCAGTTGTCTAGACCGGGCATGCTCAACTGTTACTTTGGCATCGTAAAAAGAGTGTCTACGTTTTGTTTGATCCCTCGAAATACGAAGAGATAAAGGGTACAGAAGATTGTGAGTACTATTTGTCCTTGTTAGAAATAGGATTCGAAAGGGCTACCGAGTTTAAAGAAAAGAATTCCGGAAGGTCCGCTGCGGCCGCTATTGTTGAGTTGAGCGGGGGCAAGCCGCCCTTCCGAACCTGCGAATATCGCCCTCTTGTCTTCGGACAAAAGGATGGCGGGGCTGTGAACTATTTTCTCTCCGATCGCCTCGGTTCGACGAGCGAGAGAAGGTCAGGGGATGAACTTCCCAAACGGTGCTCCCACGGATCAAACGATCCTTACATTGTTCTAGAATCCGCGCAGAAATACTAAAGGCCACTAAGACAAGTTCAGTCTGACGGACCGCGACCTTTCGCAATGCTTTCCCGCCGGTCGTTCGAGAGTTCCAACGTGGAGACCGCAGAGAACGCGGAATCATAAACTTCTCTGCGTGCTCCGCGGTCTCTGCGTTTAAAATCAAGAAGACGGGCAATCGCAGCCCGTCTTCTCTTCACAAACTTAAGATCAGTCTTATGCCTCGAACGGGATCTCGGCGTTCTGCAATACGCCGAGCTCGTTTCGGGTGACTTTTTCGAGTAGCTTCGGGTCGTCGAACATCTTTACGAGTCCGTTGACGGTGGCGTAGCGGGGTTCTTCAGCAAGCCCGACGGGAAGGTTGATGAAGGAGCGAATGTACTGGTCGACGCCGTCGAGCAACGAGCCGCCGCCTGTCAGGATAACGCCACGGTCGTATATGTCCGCGGCGACCTCGGGCCTGAGCTCGGTCAGTGTGTCTTTCGCGGTTTGCGCGATTCGACGGACGATCGATTCGACGATCGGGTAGACCTCACCGATCGTTATCTCGACCGCACCAGGGCTGCCGGTCGTCACGTCACGGCCGCGGACCTCGGTTGTCTTGCCGATGTCTTCAGGAAGGTATGCGGATGCGAACGTGGTCTTCAAAAGCTCAGTCGTTTCTTCACCGACCTGCAATCCGCGATGCCGTCGAAGGTGCGTTGCCAAAACCGAATTGATCTCATTGCTGCCAAATCTTTCAGACGTCGAGTGCACGATCGCGCCTTTCGCGATGACTGCGATGTTGGTTGTGCCTGCGCCGATGTCGATGATCGCCGAAGCACGCTTGTCGTTCGGCAGAACGCCCGCACCGAACGCTGCGGCTAATCCTTCTTCCATCATGAACACCTTGCCGATGCCCGCTTCTTCCGCCGCGTGCAAAAGAGCGCGCTGCTCGACATGCGTCACATCCGAGACCATGCTCATCACCGCCTGGAGCGAAAGATTCGACCCACCCGTCTTTGCCTTCTTTACAAAGTAGGCGAGCATTTTCTTCGTGCGTTCAAAGTCGGCGACGACGCCGCCGATGAGGGGAGCCTTGACGGTAATGTCGCGGCCTTCGCGGCCGGACATGTCGGCGGCTTCCTGACCGAACGCGACTATCTCTTCGGTGATCTCGTTGATTGCGACGAGTGAGGGCTCATCCAAAACGATGCCGCGGCCTTTTACCGCGATAATGGTGCTGGCCGTGCCGAGATCGATTGCCATCGAATCGGTCACTAGCTTTTTTAATGAGGATATTTTTAACTTCATACTGCTGGACGGATGGGACCGATCAATTATATTCCTTCGACACGAAACCCGCCATCAATATTTTAGTTCCACCGGACCTCGAAGACATTTACAGGTTGGACACGGTTTTTAACGGTCAGGGGCTCGCGCGGGTTGACGGGTATTAGATTCCCGCCGGCGGCAGCGGTTGCCTCGCTCATCAGTATTTGTCCCCCCAATGCATTCGACTCGAGGCGCGACGCCAGATTCACCGTGTCCCCTATCGCGGTGTATTCGGAACGTTTGTCGGAACCGATATACCCGACCGTCGCCTCGCCCGTGTGCAGTCCGATGCCGACGGAGATTTGCCCGTAGCCGGCCTCGTGCAACTCTTCGTTCAAACTGACGAGCCGCTTCTGCATAGTGACCGCCGCCTTCACGGCGTTCATCGCATCAGCGGGCGAAGCGCTCGGCGCGCCGAACAAGGCCATCAGGCCGTCGCCGATATATTTATCCAGGGTGCCGCCGTGATCGAAAATGATCTCGGTCATCGCCGAGAAATATCGATTCAAAAGACCGACGACTTTTTCCGGATTCTCGCTTTCGGAAAGCGCTGTGAAGCCGCGGATGTCGGCGAACAGAACGGTGATGGTCTGATTGACCCCGCCGAGGCGAAACGAATTCGGATTCTCCAAGAGCTGCTTTACGACATACTCCGGCATGAATCGGCTATAGTTCGCGCGTGCGACCTCTTCACGAGCGAGCCGTCGGTGGGCTTTCACCGTTTCAACGGTCACCGCGGTTTGTGCAGCAACGGCACTGATCAGCTGGAGATGATCTGGTGAGAACGCGGCAAACGGATCAAGCCGGTCGGCGTAAAGAACACCGTGGACGTTGGACTCAGTAATCAGAGGAGCACAGATAGTCGATCGCACGCCCTGGGAAACTATCGAGTCCGCTCCCGAAAATTGGGCGTCGGTTTTCGCGTCTTGAGAAAGCAGTGCGACCTTTTCACGCATGACTTTCTGCGTGATCGTACGGCTGATCGTCAGCTTCTCGGTAAGTGTGTCGAGTTTTTCATCGCGAGTCCTAACAGCAACGGGAACAAGGTTGTTCGGAAGGATCTTTCCGTCGTTCGTTTCATCCGCGATCAATGCGACAACCCGGTCGGCCGGCGTGCCCCGGAATATAAGGTCTGTCGCCCGCTCAAATATTTCTTTTAGATCGAATACAGTACCGAGCGACTTGCTCATCTCGTAAAGCAGTTCAAGAATTTCGGCTTTGCGCCGCAGGTCTTTAACTTCCTCCGGCGTCGCGACAGCGGTCTCCATCGAAAGATGCGACTGCCGCCCCATTATTTCATTTGCCGAGATCTCAACCTGGGTGTGGCCAAGAGGCTTGTCATCAAAATCGACAACCTCGTGCGGTTCGACAACGGTCTCGCCCTGCCTGTCGTTCGTCGGTACCGTGTCGGGGACATTCAGCAACTCCTCGAGGTGCCCGGTAACAGGCGGGCCATCGGAGTATTCGAGCCGGCTTTCGCCGATGACGATGACATCTCCGGAGATGAGATTTTTTTCGAGAACCGGAGACCCGTTAACGAAGACATGGTTCACACTTCGCACGAGTGTCCCATGTTCAAAACTGCCATCGATGATCCGGTAGCCCTCCGCGTCACCCGCTATCTGGGCGTGCTTGCGGGACGCGCGGCGGTCATTGAGAACTATGTCGTTCTCCTTCGCGCGCCCGATGGAATAAACCTTTCCAGGTTCCAGATCAATGTTCCATTCGCGTCCGTTCGGTTCGGTTATTTTGATGTTTCCGCTCACGATGTGCGTTAATTGTAGTTCGGAAAAGGCAGAGTCCCAAGTCCCAGAGTCCCCGCACTCGGTATATTGGGATTGACTTGGGGCTCGGAGACAAGGGACCAGGGACTAACCAGTGATCTACCTCGACAACAACGCCACAACGCCGCTTGCTCCGGAGGTTCGCGAGGCAATGCTTCCGTATTTGGATGCGGCGTATGGGAACGCTTCGTCTGCACACGCTCCGGGCCGCGAAGCGCGCAAAGCAGTTGAGAAGGCGCGCGGCGCCGTGGCGGGTCTGCTCGGAACGACCCCGCCCGAGATCGTCTTTACATCCGGCGGCACCGAGAGCGATAACTGGGCAATCCGTGGCTCACTCGCCGCACGCCCCGATAAGAAACATATAGTTACGACCCGTGTCGAACACGAGGCCGTGCGCAAATTATGTGAGCAGCTCGAACGTGAAGGCCTCGAAGTTTCGTGGCTGGATGTTGACGACAACGGTGCGCTTGATCTGGAACAGCTTCGCGAATTCGTACGGGAGGATACAGCCATCGTCTCGGTTATGCTCGCTAACAATGAGACTGGAATTCTATTTCCGATCGACTCGATCTCTGAGATCGTGAAAGGGAAATCCGGCGCGTTGATGCACGTCGACGGCGTGAACGCTGCGGGCAAAATTCCGATCGATCTAAGTCGAGGCTCGATCGATCTGTTTTCGATATCGGCGCATAAATTTTATGGACCGAAAGGAGTCGGAGCTCTCTATGTTCGCGATGGTGTGCAGCTTCCATCCTTCTCAGTCGGCGGCGGGCAGGAATCGGGTCGGCGTGCGGGAACAGAAGCGGTTCATCAGATCGTCGCAATGCAAGCTGCATCCGAACTCGTCCGCGATTTGTCGGGAATGGAACGGATCCGCTCGATGCGCGACAAGCTAGAGCGGGCAATCTTGCAGGATGTTCCGTCAGCCAGCCTTAACGGCGATTCGAATGCTGATCGGCGATTGCCGAACACTTCGAACATCTCGTTTGAAAATCTCAACGGAGAAGTATTAACGGCCCGGCTCGACGCGGCCGGCATCTGTGTGTCGACGGGATCTGCCTGCAATGCGGCGGATCATGTGCCGTCGCCGGTCTTGGCAGCGATGGAAATTCCGTACGCGAAAGCGATGGGTTCAATCCGATTTTCCCTAGGACGGTATAACACCGAGGACGAAGTCGTGACCGTTTGTGGTGAGATAAAGAAGATCGTCGAAGACTTGCGCCGTATCGCAGCTTGACGCCAATGATCGAGATTACGCTGCCTTCTCAATTCCGTATCGGGCAAGTTTCAAATACAGGCCCCGGCGCGTAAGGCCGAGTTCAACCGCGACACGCGAAATATTCCAACTGTGTCGAGCGAGCGCGGCCCTTATCATTTGCATTTCCAAGTCGGTCACCGCTGCGTCCAGCGTCCCGCCTTCGGGAACATTTTTGAACGGCGTGAAATGCATGTCATAGGTCGCGATCGGTTTCGCACCGGCGTCGACCAGCGGCGTGAGAGGTTTCGCGGCCCTCTTAAGCTCCGGTGACAAATGCTCCGGTGTGATCACTTCGTTGTCCACAGCCCTCGCGATCGCGCGCTGCACTTCATTGCAAAGCTGCCGAACGTTACCTTCCCAATTGCACACCATCAAAAGATCGATCGTCTGCGGTGTAAAGGTTATGTCGTGCTTTCCGAACCTGGACGAGTAATGATTGATGTAATAATTCACGATTGGCGGGATCTCGGAACGCCGTTCGCGAAGCGGCGGCACGCGAAGGCGTATGACGTTCAGCCTGTAATAAAGATCTTCGCGGAACGTTCCGTCGGCGACTTTCTCTTCGAGCGGCATGTTCGTCGCGGCAATTATTCGTACGTCGACTTTGATCGGTCTCTTTTCGCCGATCGGTTGGATCTCGCCTTCCTGCAGAAATCGTAAAAGCTTTGGCTGTACGTCGATCGGTAGATCGCCCACTTCGTCGAGGAACAACGTTCCGCCGTCCGCAGCCCGGATCATGCCCGGCGAGTCCGTCACGGCTCCGGTGAACGCACCTCTGCGATAGCCGAACAGATGTCCTTCGGCGAGCTCCTTCGGCACGGCCGTGCAATTAAACGGTACGAAGACCTTATCCTTCCGGTTTGAAAGGGTATGTATCGCGCGCGATACGAGCTCTTTACCGGTTCCCGATTCACCGGTCACAAGCACCGTGACATCGGACGAACGGATCTTGTAAACCTCTTCGACAAGTGACGTCATTGCCGGGGATGAGTGTATAAATCCCGGCATCAAGCTACTCGAGGTGTAAGGGCTGGACTCGTGTTCGACAGGCGTTCGCTTGTCATTAGCGCGGAGCGCGATCACATCCAGACCGAGCTCGACCACCGGAAATAGCGGATTAAGCGGACTGCCATCGTTCAAAAAGGCGCTCGATTGCGGATGAACAATTAGAAAGGCGGATTTCGCATTCGCCGTCTTGAGCGGGAACACGGCAAGGTTTCGGTTGCGTGCAAATACTTTCTCGGCATGTTTCTGCAACGCCTCTTCGAGTTTCGCCACGGTCTCCGTGCTCTCAGCCGGCGAGTAGCCGTGCGTTATAAACGGCCTGAGCGTTTTATCGTCATTCAGTTCGGCGATAATAATTTTCTTAGCCTGACTTTCCTGCTGAAGCACCGCGACGAGCTCGCGGAAGAGCAGCTCGCGCGACGCCGTCGCCTCGGCCAGCCGAACCATCAAAAGCTGAGAAGCCGCGGAGCTCGGAGGAGCTGCGCGTCGCATTTCACCGCTATTAAAATTCTTGAATTGTTCTAACTTCTTGTCCGCACGCTCGGAAAGCAGCGGAACTCCAAGCTTGTGAAAAATGTCGCTTGCCTGCGCCAAATGCTTTTTCGCTCGAGCGGCATTTTCCGCTCCGACATTTTCGCCGATCAGAAGATTCACAAGACCGATCTTGTAAAGATCCCCTGATGCTTCAAAAATCGTCAGACTGCGGTGTAGATGGTGAAGCGCCAACTCGACGTTGTTATTCTCGAGCTCCGCCATCCCGCGGATCCTTTGAATATTTCCTAGAACGAAGAAGTCGGACGAAGGATCGTTTTCCTCGATCGTGCGCAGTGCAAAAGCGCATTCGTGAGGATCGCCCCGCTGAAGATAGCTTTCGGCGAGCACAAGTCCGGCCATGTTCGCGTAATGCTTGTCGCCTATCTGCCGGCACAGCTCGATAGTCTCCTGAGCTTTTGCAATCGCTTTATCGACGAAGCCCTGCGCAAGGTAACACCGGGCAAGATTGCGCATTGCTTGTGCGGCATACCATTCACGCTTCCGCTCGCGAGCCAGCGAAATTGCCTGGTCCAGATAGTCTTCGGCATCGACAAGGTCGCCGCGTAAAATTTTTAGCTCGCCCAGCGAATCGAGTATTCCGGCAATGTGAACATGGTTTGTGTCGATCGCCAGATCGAGCGCACGCTTTATTATCTCTTCGGCACGCACCCAATCGCCGATCAACATCAGATTGATACCGAGATTGTTGTAAGCGATGATCGAGTTCAAAACGTGCTCGGTCTTTTCGAAGAACCCGATCGATTTCTCCAGACATTCGATCCCGTCTTGCGGCCGCCGCAAGAACCAATACGCCCCTGACATGTCCGTGTACAACTTCCCGAGCATGAACGGGGCAGAGCGATCACCGATTACCTGGATTCCGAGCTCGAAAGACTCGAGCGACTTTTCGCTGTTTCCCTCCTGGTGATAACTGAGCGCGATTTCTCGATAGGCTTCAGACATTCCCAGCCAATCGCCGTTCTCTCGAAAATAGGCCAAGGCTTTTTCGGCGTAGTCGCGGCAGATGGCGCATTCGTTGAGCTTCCGGTAAACGCGTGCCAGGCCGCTATCGATCGGGCCGAGCAAATGATTCAGTTCCTTTTCTTTCGCGACTACGAGAATTTCTTTCAGAAGCGTTACGGCTTTCGGATGATCGCCGAGGTTGTTATATGCGATCGCTAGTTGGGTCGTAACGCGAACCTGTGTCTCTGTCGAGATATTGGACCGCATGTCTTCGGCTTCGTAGGGCCGGACCGCATCGAGCGATTCTTTATACTTCCCAACAGTTTCCAGCGTGAAGGAGAGAACGCGTTTGAGATTCGCGAGATTTTCAGGGGTGTGCTTGTAATTCTCGATCGTTTCAGTGAGCAACTCTTCGGCTTTGCTGGATCGCCCGTCCCGCAAATGCTGACCAGCGCCCAGAAAAACTGCATCTAGATCCTCCGGCGATATCGGACGGCCTTGGGCAACGCGCGAATCTCTCATCGAACCGGAGACAGATTCGTTCGCAGACACACCTTTGGCTGAACGGGAAGGGTTGCTCATTGTCGAATAGTCCTGAAATACGTCGAATAAAGACGTGTTTTCAACAATTAGGGACCGGGATGGTTATTTAGTAAACAGCGCACTCGAAATCTAACAAAAAAAATAGAGAGTGTCTATATTTTTTAACAGTCGCCTATGGCAAAATTGAGGCAATGGCCGATTTCCCCGAATTCGACACGGACACCATCACAGAGTCCGAAACCAAGCTCGAGAAACCAAAATTATTCAAAGTCATCCTTCACAACGATGATTTCACGACGATGGACTTCGTCGTTTTCGTCCTTGAGTACGTCTTCAACCGCACCGTGCCCGAAGCATTTTCGGTAATGCTGAAGGTGCACAATGAGGGATATGGCATCGCAGGCGTTTATCCTTATGAGATAGCTAACATGAAATCGGAAAAGGCCATGAACCTTGCTCGGGCGAGGGAATATCCGCTGCTGTGCACGGTCGAGGAAGAGTAAATTGAAAAGTTATGGTAAAGTGGAAATCGTAATTATGCGGAGGCTATCGCCCAATATTAAGATAATTCACGGGACTTTGCTCAGCGGCAGCTGAGCAGGAGCTAGAGTTTTACTCTGAAGGTCCCAAGCCGCAGACCGGGCTTGGGACTTTTTGATTTTTGATTTTTGATTTTGGATTAGATTCCGGGCTGACTACTGACTACTTACCACTGTTATGACTGAACCTTTTGACTTGAAAAAGACTGTAAACCTACCTCGAACCGGATTTTCGCAGAAAGCGAATCTTGGCCAGAGCGAGCCGGCGCGGCTGAAGAAATGGAAAGAGATGCGGCTGTATGAACAGGTGATAAAGGCCCGCGCCGGTAGGGAAAAGTTCATCCTTCACGACGGGCCGCCGTATGCTAACGCCGACATTCATATCGGCACCGCGCTCAACAAGATTCTCAAGGATTTCGTCGTGAAAACCCGTTCGATGATGGGCTACGACGCGCCGTATGTCCCCGGTTATGACTGTCATGGGCTGCCGATCGAGACGTTGGTCGAGAAAAAGCTCGCTGAAAAGGGAAAGAACAAGAACGATCTGCCGGTTGCAACTTTTCGACGTATCTGCCGCGACCACGCGTCGACGGCTATGAACAACCAGACGCGCGATTTTCAGCGGCTCGGAATTCTTGGTGAGTGGGAGACGCCTTACCTGACGATGTCTCCGGAATATGAATCGTCGACGGCGCGTTTGTTCGGAAAATTTCTCGAACGCGGCTACGTTTACAAAGGTCTCCGTCCGGTCTATTGGTGCATCCACGATCAGACAGCGCTCGCCGAAGCGGAAGTGGAATACAAAGATCATACTTCGCCTTCGGTCTACGTAAAGTTCCCGCTCCAGTCCGACCCGGCGCAGATCGACGGGGCGCTCGCCGGCAAGAATGTTTTCCTCGTGATCTGGACGACGACACCATGGACGTTGCCGGCGAATATGGGAATCGCCGTGCATCCTGATTTTGATTATTCGGCTATCGAAGCATCGGACTCCGAAGTCTTCATAGTTGCCTCTGAACTGGCAAAGGCCTTCGCCGAAACCTGCGGCTTCGCGGAGTACGAAGAGATCGCGCGTTTCAAGGGATCGATGCTTGATCGCCTGGAAGCTAAACATCCCTGGATCGACCGTCCGTCACTCATCATGAACGGCGATCACGTAACACTTGGCGAAGCCGATGCCGAGGTCGAGCTCGACGTACGCTTTGAAAATAAGGCTGCGGGTAAATCGGGAACCGGCTGTGTGCACACCGCGCCGGGGCACGGGGCAGACGACTTTCATATCGGGAAGAAGTATGGGCTTGAGATCTACAACCCTGTGGACGCGGCCGGGAATTTCATCGCTGAGGCGGAACACTTCGGCGGAATGAATATCTTCGATGCTAATCCGAAGATAGTGGAATTTTTACGCGACAGCGGAATGCTGCTTTTTTCTGAAAAATACCAGCACCGATATCCGCACTGCTGGCGATGCAAAAATCCTGTCGTGTTTCGCGCAACCCCGCAATGGTTCATCTCAATGGACGAATTGAATTCGAATTCGAATTCGGATTCGGATTCGAGATTTGGGAATTCGGATTCCGTTGAGGGAACGACTTCCGCGATCGACGAAATCCAAAATCCAAAATCCAAAATCCAAAATGCGACCCCGCTTCGCCAGCAAGCACTCGAAGAGATAGGTCGTGTAAAGTGGCATCCTGCGTGGGGCGAAGGCCGGATGACGAACATGTTTAAGGGGCGGCCCGACTGGTGCGTCTCGCGGCAGCGCTCGTGGGGTGTTCCGATCCCTGTGTTTTATTGCCAGGCATGTGACGAACCGGTCGCAGATCCAAAGATCATCGATCACGTCGCCGATATTTTCGCGAAGGAAACTTCTGACGCGTGGTACTCGCGACCGGAGAGCGAACTGCTTCCTGATGGATTTAAATGCCCGAAATGCGCGGGTGCTGACTTTCGCAAAGAGACCGATATTCTCGACGTCTGGTTCGACTCCGGCTCCAGTTGCGTTGCAGTTCTCGAAACTCGAGGCGACACGCTTCGCTTTCCTGCGGACGTATATCTCGAGGGTGGCGATCAATATCGCGGTTGGTTCAATTCGAGTCTGAGCTGCGGAATCGCGGCACACAATTCGGCGCCATACAAACAGATCATCACGCATGGCTGGGTCGTGGACGGCGAAGGAAAGAAGCAAAGTAAATCGATCGGAAACGTGACAGCGCCGCAAGAGATCATCGATAAGTCCGGCGCCGAGGTCTTGCGTCTCTGGGCTGCGGCCGTCGATTACACCGAAGACGTTCGATGTTCGGATGAGATCCTGTCGCGCGTTGTCGATGCTTACCGGAAGTTTCGAAACACGCTGCGATACGCGCTCGGCAATCTTGATGGATTCGATCCGTCGACCGATTCTGTTACGGCGGACGAAATGCTGGAAATGGACCGCTGGGCGCTTGCCAGTTTGAATGACGTTATCGCCAAGGTCGTGAAGGGCTACCAGGATTACAACTTCCAGGCCGCTTACCTTGCGCTTTACAACTTCTGTACCGTCGCGCTGTCGGCAAGGTATTTCGACATCATCAAGGATCGCCTGTACATCTTTGCTCCGAAGTCCGTCGAGCGACGTTCGGCGCAAACGGCGTTGTATCAGATCACCGACTCCCTTTGCCGGCTCCTGTCGCCGATCCTGGTGTTCACGTCGGACGAAGCCTGGGAGAGCTTGCCCGGTCAAAAGGTCCCGTCAGTTCACATCGCCGAGTTCGCAAAGCCCGAAAACGCAGATGTCGATCTGCTATCGCGGTGGGAACGGATCTTTGCGATTCGCGACGAGGTCTTGAAAGCGCTCGAAGAAGCACGCAACGCAAAGGAGATCGGGTCTTCGCTCGACGCAAAAGTTTTGCTCACAACTGACAGCGAGACAACACGTTTTCTGCTCGATTACTTCGAGCAGCTACGCTATATTTTCATCGTCTCGCAGGTGGAAGTTCATGAGGGCGATGCTTTGAAGGTCGAGATCCGAAAAGCCGACGGCGCGAAGTGCGAACGGTGTTGGAACTATTCGGTCCGTGTCGGCGAATTTGCGGAGCACCCGACGGTTTGCGAGCGATGCGCGGCTGCGTTGACGGAGATCCAAAAGGCGGCGAGTGCTTAGGCTTTGGTTGGGGTTTCTTTGCGTCTTAGCGTCTTTGCGTGACACCAACGGCCCGTACAATCGCGAGGATGTTCGCGCAAGTCGCAAAGAAGAGCTGTTATATGCGGACACTTTTGATCATCGCTTTTGTTCTAATTTCAGCGACGCTCGGTGCATTCGGACAATCGGCACATGAGCCCGTGAAAGGTTCGCAAGAGCGGCAAGCTATACTCGATGCGCTCCGTATCCCGGTGGAGAGTGACCTCAAACAAAAGATCGTGTTTATAGCCGACAATTTTAGTGTTCAAGGGAACTGGGCGTTTATCGGCGGAACACCGCAAGGCTCTAGCGGCGAAACGCCCGACTATAGACGGACCCAATATGCAAACGCGAAAGAGAGCGGGGCCTTCGACAATAATTTATTCGCTCTATTGAAAAAGACCGCGGGGAAATGGAAGGTAGTTACGTACGCCATCGGATGTACCGACGTTTGTTATGCTGATTGGTGGAAACGATATAGGGCACCGAAAGCCGTCTTTCCGTATAGCGAGTAGAGAGAGTTGTGAACCGTTTTGGCCAACTGAGCGTATCAACTGTCGCGTTAAAGAAGATCAGTGAATAGAAAAGACTTTACTTGGAAACTTGCGTACCTTGCCATAGCCGGCGGGGTTTTTCTGATCGATCAGTCGACGAAAGCGTGGGCCGTGAGCCGGTTGCGGTTTGCCGATGACATTTCCGTCATCACGGGATTTCTGAATTTCGCGTACGCACATAACACTGGCGTCGCGTTCAGCATGCTTGACGATCACGGAAACACCGGCAGATGGGGCTTGTCGATCGTCGCATTGGTAGCCGCGGCTCTAGTCCTTTATTTCTTCTGGCGCACACCGCGAAGTGACGATCGAATTCTGGGTTCGCTTGCGCTGCTCCTTGCCGGCATAGCAGGGAATGTGGCGGATCGTTTGCGGCTCGGTTATGTAATCGACTTCATCGACGTGCAGTTTGGATCGTGGCATTATCCAACATTCAACGTCGCGGACATGGCGATCTGTCTCGGAGCGGGATTGTTGATATTGGACATGTTTTTGTCGAAGAGAAAGTCGGTTGCAGAGGGCCAAAAGTAAGTGGCGGAGGAGCTGTTCACATTTATGGTGGATTTCGATAACGGAACCTACCCATCTCAGTTTAGCGGTTCGCTTCAGGATTCCTGCTTCACGTGGATCGGAAGTTCGATCGAAGGCATCGGTACGTTTACTGAAGCCGACAAAGCGGAGTTACTGCAATGCTTTCGCGAGGACGAATTATCAGCGATTGACGGGTTGACTAATGTATGGTGTATGTCGGGCTTGGTCTCTGGACTCTTGGTCTTAGTCCATATCGTGAAGACGGATTCCGACAAAATCCAAAATCCAAAATCCAAAATCTAAAATCGAGATGTACCCCGAAATTTTTCGCATCGGTGATTTTCCAATAACGACGTACGGCATCTGGCTGGCGGTCGGGATGCTTCTCGCGCTCTATGTTGCGTCGCGCCTCGCAGCCCGCGATGGCCTGCCGCGTGAGCGAATTTACGATCTCGGACTGTGGACGCTCATCGGTGGCCTTCTCGGCTCCAAGATCCTGATGTTCTTTGTCGAGGACCACGTTCAGGTATTCACTCTGGACTTCCTCCGGTCGGGCGGGGTTTATTACGGCGGACTGATCGGCGGATTTCTGGCGGTTGTACTCCTCGTCAGATATTACAAACTTCCATTCTGGAAAGTTGCCGATGCACTTGCACCCGGGGTCGCGCTAGGCCAGGCGTTTGGGCGGCAGGGCTGCTTTGCCGCGGGCTGCTGCTGGGGAAAGCCGACGGATCTTTTCTGGGGCGTGCATTTTACAGAAACAGGCCACGAGTATACCGGCGTTCCGATGTACGGACCCGAAGGTCACGCACTGTACCTTCATCCGACCCAGCTTATAGAGTCGTTCACGATGCTCGCCGTCTTCGGCCTGCTCGTTCTGCTACATCGAAAAAAGAAGTTCGACGGACAGGTTCTCATCGCGTACGGCATCATCTATTCCATCTTTCGATTCTCCATCGAGTTCCTTCGCGACGATCCGCGCGGTGATCTTTTCGGGCTGACGACGATGACAGGACTGTCGACTTCGCAGCTTGTGAGTTTGCTGGTTGCGGCCGTGTCGATCATCTTCATGATTATGAGGCTGCGCGGTCGGGACGTCGCGACCGAAGCAGTTCCGTCCGAAGATCATATTTGATCTAACTTGTTTCGTGACGCTTCCGTGGGAGTTCGTGGTTTCAATCCTGGGGCTGCACGAATCCGGAACCACTACACGAACACACGAAATAAACAGTGACTGAAGAATCTTCATCCTCCATCCTTAATCCTTCATCCGACGATGCTGGTAAACGTCTCGATGCTTTTCTCGCAGAAAAAGTAGACGGCTGGTCACGCTCTCGCCTGCAGCGCCTGATCGAGAATGGCGACGTTCTCGTGAATCAAAAAGAGGCAAAGGCTTCGTACAAACTAAAGCTGGATGATGAGATCGACGTCGACCTGACCGAAGAGCCCGCGGCGAGATTCGAACCGGAAAACATTCCGCTCGATATCGTCTTCGAGGACAAATACCTGGCGGTGATAAACAAGCGTGCAGGTATGATCGTCCATCCGGGTTCGGGCGTATCTTCAGGCACGCTCGCGAACGCCATCGCTTACCATTTCGAGATGAGCACGCCTGATTCGGGTATCCGGGATCGCGTGGGAATCGTTCATCGACTCGACAAAGACACATCCGGACTGATAGTGGTCGCAAAGGATGAGCAGACACACGAAGCTCTGGCCGAGCAGTTTCGATCACGCGAGGTTTTCAAATCTTACGTTGCCCTGGTTCACGGAAGCCCGCGAGAAAATTCCGGCACGATTGACCGTCCGTTAGCCCGCGATCGCTGGCACCGTACAAAGATGACTGTCGCGGCGAACGGCAGGAGCGCGTTGTCGATCTGGAAGGTCCGTCAGCGATTCGAAAAATTCGCGCTGCTTGAGGTCGAAATAAAGACCGGCCGTACACATCAGATCCGCGTGCATCTCGCGTCGATCAATCACCCGGTCGTCGGCGACGAAACGTATAACGAGGGCCGCGATAATACGATCGCGGACTCCGACATAAAAAGAGCGGTAGAGAAACTCGACCGCTTTTACCTGCACGCAGAACGACTAATCCTCAAACATCCGGCGACAGGTGAAGTCATCGATCTCACTCAGCCCATTCCCGCTGAGCTCGAAGAATTGCTGAAAACCCTGCAATAAAACTTACTATTTCGTTGTCGTCGAACTGGTCAGGCATAGGCGGCTGCCGTTTTTAAGGCATTCGAACTGCGTAACGAAGTGACGTTCCCTCGCGAGAGGCTGGCCGTCGGCTTGCTTCACGTACACAAGAAATGCGTCGGGGGTTATCGCACCGCGTCCGGGATACTGAATGACCCTCGCGACTGCGTACGCTGCGTTGTTGCTTCCATGCAAAGTAACGAGCTCGTCGCGGACCAAGCTTGCCAGTTCAGCGGAGGTTCGGATGATGGGCGTGCCATCGATCGAAGTGCCGTTGCGCTCGGCAAGCATGTTGAGGACTATCTGTCCGTTCCTTGATGTGTTGCTGTTGAATTCGACAATGATCACCTCGGCGATCCCGACAGGATTAGTCTGAAAGTAAAGGCTGTCGACCGGGATCAACGCCGCCTGTCGATCTGTTTCTTTGAAATAAACGCTCGGGAAAATATATAGCGGATAAGTTCTGGCGGCTTTGACAGCGGCGGCGCCTGATCTATCCGGACTAAAACTTTCCTTGCTTGCGGTCGCGTAATAGTTCCAATAGATCGGGCTCCCGTCTGCAGCGTAGGCCGACCGTGTTTCGGTGATCCGGACGTTTGTAAATTTCGAGCTGTCCTCCGGTATATCAAAAACGGACAGTCTGTCGAAACCGTTCTTTCGGTCGAAAAGCGTTTCTGCTGCCAGGCCATTTGTTTTGTAATAGTCGTTGCTGAAATCGAAGGGACGCACCTCTTCGGATAAAACCTGAGCATTCGCAGCCGTGAGGCCAAATAACAGAATCGATAATGCAGCGACACCCAACGCGAGACGAAACGATTTATGTAACATGATAAAAAAAACCTCCCCAGTTCGTTCTTTAGATTTTTAGGAACCAAGTATGTTCCTTGTGTCAGACAGTGTCGCGAGTGGCGGTGGAAAGACAGCGAGTCGAAAAAAAAGATTGCAGGAACAATGAAACACGTCAGACGCAAGGAGTCGGCGTAAGAATGGAAAATGGAGCGTGTGAAACTGGCCACGTGAGCGTCGCGTGGTTCACACGCTGGTAACATGGATGGCTAGAAACTACAGGCTCCGCTTCGCTTTGCCTGTAGCTAAAGTTAAGTACGCGTGCTTCGCACGCTGGTCCTCAAGAATGTGGTGCAGGCGCAAGCGAGTTGTGGAATAATTATGTTCAAACGAAACTCCTCGCGACCCGCGGGTCTCAGCCTGTT
>JBDTMK010000012.1:0-20377 GCA_039934315.1 Pyrinomonadaceae bacterium
CGGCCGTCGTGTTCAAACCCTGCATGTAATAGAGAGCGATCGGCGGGTTGATCATGAAACCGAAGATCCCGGCACCGACGAGATTCCAGAACGCGACGGCGACGAAAAAGTACACGACCCATTTATATTGCGCGAGCCACGGACGCGCTTTCGAATGGCGAATATTTTCGAGAGCTTCGTACCCGACGAAGACGAGCGGGACGATCTCGAGTGCGCTGAATACCGATCCGAAGGCTAATGCAACGGTCGGTGTGCCGGCGAAATAAAGATGATGCAGAGTGCCGATGATACCTCCGCTTAGATAGATCGCGCCTGACAGCAGTGCTGCGTAGGCCGCGTGATCGGCACGGATCACCTTAAGCCGGGCAAACAGAAACGCGATGACGACTGTGGCGAACACTTCGAAAAATCCTTCGACCCAAAGATGCACAACCCACCAGCGCCAATATTCAACGACTGTCAGATGCGACCGCATTCCCCAGAACAATCCTGGAGCGTAGAAGAGCGCGATACCTGCAGTTGTAAACAGGTAAAGCAAAACCAGCGAGCGGCCTCGCGTTTCTTTTCTCAATGCGGGAATCGCAGAGCGAGCGATCAGGCCCAGCCACAACAACAGGCCCACAAACAATGCCGCCTGCCATACACGGCCGAGATCGACATATTCATAACCCTGGTGGCCAAACCAAAACCACATGTCACCGTTTCCGAGCATGTGCATGACGCTCAGCCACTGCCCGCCCATCGAGCCGAGCACGACAATCAGCAAAGCGACGAATAAAACATCGACTCCGAGCTTCTGGTGTTTCGGCTCGTACCCGCAAATGTATGGTGCGATGAAAAGCCCGGCCGCGAGCCACGCAGTTGCGATCCAGAAAATTCCGAGCTGTGTATGCCAGGTGCGAGTAACTACGTATGGCAGATAGTCCTGCAGCGGTATCCCGTAAAATCCTCCGCCCTCGACGCCGTAGTGCGCGGTGATTATCCCCATCACGATCTGCAGGAGGAAGAGCAGTGAAACGACAAAGAAATACTTGACCGTTGCCTTTTGCGAGGGCGTCAACGTTTCGCCAACCAACGGATCCTCATCAGGCGTGTCGCGTTCCTCGGATTCTTTATGCCAGCCCGCGTAGAACCAAACCATCCCGCCGATACCGGCGATCAGAAGAATGACACTCACACCGGTCCAGACGATCGCCGAGCTGGTAGGCACGTTGCCGACCAACGGTTCTGAAGGAAAATTGCTTGTGTACGAGATTGTATTGTCGGGCCGGTTTGCTGCCGATGCCCAGGCCGTCCAGAAGAAGAATGAGTTCAGCTGCCGCAGCTTGGCCGGATCCGATTGCGCGTTTCTCTGTATCGCGTATTCCGACCTTCCATCGGTAAAGATCTGGCTATAATGCGCGAGGTTGCTTTCGAATGCGCGTTTGCGGATCGGATCGACCTTGATAGTGTTCGTCGCAGCATCATAGGTATTCGTTCGCAGAAGATCCTGAAGCCGCTGCTTCAATGCCGCCTGCTGCTCGCTCGGCAAACCCCCGCGCGAGAACTGTCCGCCCGACCATTCGTCGAGAATGAACAACGCCTCGCGGTGAAGATAATCAGCGGTCCAATCAGGTGCGACATAACTGCCGTGCCCCCAGATCGACCCGACCTGCATGCCACCCATCGCCTGCCAGACATTCTGCCCGTCGGAAACGGCGCCATCCGGAATTAAGACTTCACCAGCAGTTGTTACGACCTGCGTCGGAATCGGCGGCGCCTGCCGAAAGATCTCGGTACCGACCCAGCCGAGTACGGCGAACGAAAACACGAATACTGTGACGAGTAGGATCCAAAGTTTCTTCATGCTGATTTCCTCCGGCGCAACGCGGGGTTGGATGATTGGCGTGCTGCACACTTATACATCAGTCTGACTTTAGTCACAAGAGTCGCTTGAAAACATGACCGTCGTCATAATTACGGTTCTCGCACAGAGTTACAGCGGGATCAGCAGGTCCGCCCAAACGTAGGCGCGAGTATGGAAATAAGTGTTGAGATTGCAAGGTATGTTCCAGCGGAAACTTCCCGTTTCTCTTATCGAATGCGGGTTTCGGGTAAGCTCGGGCGTGACCTTTTCCGCGCGGCGCGTGCAAATATTCGCGGCGGGTTGGGATAAGGTGGCGATGGAGCGGGATCAGTTTCGAAGATTATTTCCGCGTTCAATTTGCCATCTGAGCTGTTCAACTGAACGCCGATAAACACTATCCCCCACGACAAGGATATCCCACCGCTAGGAGCGAAGTGTTTGTAGCCTTGGAGGGTTTTGCAGCGCTCCCGCTACGGTTAGGAGCAGTTACGTCGGTTTCTCTCCGCTGGTGCGCGAAATATCACTTCGGCACCAACATGTCGCTCCGAAGTAGCGGTAAAGGCAAGTTTGTGACTACGAAAACAATAGATAGACACGATCTATCCGCCCTGACCTACTCGGCCGCGAGAGAATTCAGTCCTCTATTGCCGCCCGTTCTGACTTCCGTTTCGGGTTACCGCTTCGAGTGCTGATTTCTGTATTATGTTGACGTGACCACAGCATCGACCAGTCTTTCGAAGATCAACGACTTTGTAATTCGCTTCGCGAACGTGAACGGCACCGGTTCGGCATCTGCGAATGCCCTGTTTACGAAAGCGGTTTTTCGGATGGGCGTGCCGGTGACGCCGAAGAATATTTTCCCTTCGAATATTCAGGGCCTGCCGACATGGTACGAAGTGCGCCTTTCGGAAAAGGGATATCTCGGCCGTCGTGAAGGTGTCGATCTCATGGTGGCCGTAAATCCTCAGTCGATGAAGAAAGACTACGCCGATGTGCACCCGGGCGGTTATTTTCTTTACGACAGCTCGAAGCCTTTGTCGCCGGGATACGATCGAACGGACATAACACATATAGGTATTCCGCTAATGAACTTGTGCAATGCACAATTCACAGACGCACGTCAGCGACAGCTTTTCAAAAATATCGTTTACATTGGCGCGTTGGTGGAGTTGTTCGGAATCGAGTCTGACGTTCTCGAGAGCCTTGTCGGAGAACAATTCAAGGGAAAGGAAAAGTTGATCGAGCCTAATATCAAGGCACTCAATATCGGCGCGGATTATGTTCGCGAACATTTCGAGTGCCCGCTTGATATTCGAGTCGAACGAAGAGACGCTCTCGGCGACAAAATTCTATACAGCGGAAATTCCGCGTGTGCTCTCGGAGCGATCTATGCCGGTGCGACCGTCGCCGCGTGGTATCCGATCACGCCATCGACGTCGGTCGTCGATGCGTTCGCGAAGTACGCCTCGAAATATCGCGTCGACGCGGAAACCGGCGAGCACAACTACGCGATCGTGCAGGCCGAAGACGAGTTGGCGGCGATCGGCATGGTGATGGGAGCTTCATGGAACGGAGCTCGTGCGTTCACTGCGACGAGCGGCCCCGGCGTCAGTTTAATGAACGAATTTCTTGGTCTAGGCTATTTTGCGGAGGTGCCGACGGTTTTGATCGATGTGCAACGCACAGGCCCTTCGACTGGAATGCCGACTCGCACGCAGCAGTCGGATATCTTGCTCGCGGCTTTCGCATCGCATGGCGACACAAAGCATCCGCTGCTGTTCCCGGCTTCCCCGAAAGAATGTTTCGAGATGACTGCCGCGGCGTTCGACCTAACCGAAAGGTTGCAAACCCCCGTGATCGTCATGACCGACCTCGATCTCGGGATGAATGACCACATCACCGAGCCTCTTACCTGGGACGATTCGCTCGTCTATGATCGCGGGAAAGTCTTGACCGGCGAACAGCTTGATCGCATCTCAGCCGCGTCCGTCGCAGGTATACGTGCATCAAGTCTTCACGACGCTGACAATCCAGGTGACACCAGCGGCAACGGCTCACGCCACAACGCCGCCGATCTTCCGGGTCACGATGGCAGCAGCGAAACCGCCGGCGAGCCGCTCCAACAGTTCCGCGGCAAATTCGGCCGCTACCTCGACATCGACGACGACGGCATACCCTATCGCACGATCCCCGGCACGCACACGACATACGGCGCCTTTGTGACGCGCGGATCGTCACGCGATGAGTACGCCGTCTACACCGAAGATGGCGATGCGTATCGCCGCAACGTCGATCGCCTCGCACGTAAGTGGGACACGGCGAAGGAACTTGTGCCGCAGCCCGAGTTTTATGGTGACGCGGGGACGCGGGGGCCCGGAGATAGGGAGAAAGAGAGCGGGGGAGACGCGGAGCTGCGAGACGCTTCAATCCAAAATCCAAAATCCAAGGCCCAAATTGGGGACGCAGTTATTTTTTTCGGCACCTCGACCTATGCCGCCGTCGAAGCGATCGAGTTGCTCGCGGATGAAGATATTCATCTCGATGCGATGCGCGCCCGTGCCTTCCCGTTTGGAAAAGCGGTTCGGGATTTCGTCGATACGCATGAACGCATCTTCATCATTGAACAAAACCGTGATGCGCAGTTCCGCACGCTGATGATGATCGAGCTCGGCGTCGATGCGGCAAAGCTTGTCTCCATTCTTAACTACGACGGCATGCCGATCACTGCAGACAATATCGTTCGGCAAATAAGAGGGAAACTATGAGAAAGCTAGTATCGAGGTCTTGTTTGATCTTACTGTTGTTCGCGATCGCTTCATCGGTCCACTCCCAGCAGGTCACACCTGCTGCGGACGCCCATCCGTCGATCAAAACGTTTCAGCTCGAAAGCAGACTTATGGCTAGATCGATGCCTTACAGCGTCATTCTGCCAGCTAATTACGAGACTGATAAAGGCGCACGTTTCCCAGTCATTTACATGCTCCACGGGCTTGGGGGCAGCCACAAGATCACCAAGCTGACGTCGGTCGCATATACCGACAAGTTGCGGGTCATTTTAGTCTTTGTCGAGGGCGGGAAAGGCTTTTATACCGACAGTGCGACAAAGCCTACCGACAAATACGAGACTTACGTCGTGAGTGAGCTGATCCCGGAGGTAGACAAGAGTCTTCGCACACTTGCGGAGCGGAATGGGCGCGCGATTGCGGGAGGGTCAATGGGTGGCTACGGTTCGCTTAAATTTGGGATCAAGTACCCACAGATGTTTTCACTTGCAGTCTCGTGGAGTGGTGCGGTAAACGTCGCAACTTTCCATGAAGCAAAGTCCCTTCCGCCGATTCCCGGGCTTAAAGAAATGCTGATCTCGGTATTTGGGGACGGTGCGGACCGGAACGTCATCAGTGCTAACGATCTCTTCAAGCTGTTCGCTGAGTATCCAAATGACAAACTCAAGGAACTGCCGTTCTTTTATTTGGATTGCGGTACGGAAGACGAACTCGGACTTTTCAAACCCAATCGCGACCTCTCAGGACTTATGATCGAACGCAATATCCCGCACGAGTATCGCGAATTTCCCGGCGGCCATGGCGTTTCTCCGCCGAACACATTTCCGAATCTCTACGAGTTGAGCGACAGAATATTTGCAAAACAAAAAGCGGTCGGGAGCGTAAAGTAGCCAATCACGCCGCAATTCAATCCCGCAGCTTCGCGACGCCTCTCTGCGGTGGGGCCCCAAATTGCTTTTTGTATTCTCGATCAATATGGCGGCGTTGCAGTACTTACTAGAGAGGGATTATGCAAAAACGAAAATTGGGATATAGCGAGTTGGAAGTATCGGCGATCGGTCTCGGGTGCATGGGATTGAGTTTCGGCTACGGCCCGGCGACAGACAAACAAGCGGGTATCGAGCTTATCCGGTCGGCCGTCGAGCAAGGCGTAACGTTCTTCGACACGGCGGAAGTTTACGGACCGTTCACAAATGAAGAGCTGGTCGGCGAGGCACTTGAGCCGTTTCGAAATGACGTCGTCATCGCGACTAAGTTCGGTTTCGCGCCGGGACAGGATGACACCGGCAGATGGTCCGGCCTCAACAGCCGTCCGGAGCATATCAAGGAAGTCGCCGATGCGTCACTAAAGCGTCTGCGGACGGATCGAATCGATCTGTTTTATCAACACCGTGTCGATCCGAATGTTCCGATCGAGGATGTCGCCGGTGCGGTGAAGGACCTGATCGACGCGGGCAAGGTAAAACACTTCGGTTTGTCCGAAGCGGGCGCGGAAACGATCCGTCGGGCTCACGCGGTTCAGCCCGTCACGGCGCTTCAAAATGAGTACTCGCTTTGGACGCGCGATGTTGAGAACGAGATTCTTGCGACGCTCGAAGAACTCAGGATCGGGTTCGTCGCATATAGTCCACTCGGCCGCGGGTATCTGACCGGCAAGATGGACGAGAACACGGCGTTCGCCGAGACGGACTTTCGCAATATCCTGCCGCGGTTCACATCCGATGCTCGAAAAGCGAATCAGGCACTCGTCGATCTGATCAAAAGCGTCGCAAACGAAAAGAGCGCGACACCTGCGCAGGTCGCGCTCGGATGGCTGCTCGCGCAAAAGCCGTGGATCGTCCCGATCCCGGGAACTACGAAAGTGCATCGCCTGACCGAGAACATCGGTGCAGCGAATCTCGAACTCTCGCCCGAAGATCTGCGTGAGATCGAAAAGGCCGCGGCGCAGATCGAGGTCCATGGTGCGAGATACGCCGAGGCGCAGCAGAAAATGGTCGGTCGTTAATGCCTCGGCATCTCGTCCGACAACTCTAGGAGTGTAAATGCGGGAACTCGGCAGACGACGACACTTTTCTTTTTGATCGCCTGCGGCGCGGCCGGAGTACTCGTCGTCGGCATTCACAACTCATGGGACGCCGTGACTGATCGTGAATCTGTCGTCAAGGTGAAGGTCGAAGCAACCGAGCGAGCGAGGGCTGACTAGCCCGTAAATTCTCAGATAGACTAAGTTCTCAATTGCAGTAACACTGGAGCGTAACAACATGAAAACAATAATAACTGTCCTTACATTTGTCCTCATCACGAGCGGTGCAACATTTGCTCAAACAACAAAGTACATCGGCATGAAGAAGGCCCGTGCAATCGCCATGAGCGTCGCTAGCGGCAAGATCCAAAGCGCCGAACGTGAGCGCGAACACGGCAAGATGATCTACTCATTCGACATCCGGCTTTCTGATGGCCGGATCAACGAGGTCGGTGTCGATGCGATAACCGGCAAGGTCATCGAGAACAAAATCGAGACAGCGGCGGATGAAGCCGCGGAGAAAGCCGCGGACACGAAGAAAAAGAACTAACGACTGCAGACAACAATCTGTATCGAATCCGTAGTTATCTCGCTTAACTGTGCGGGACAGCTTGGTTCCTTCGGCGCTTATTAACCATCCGCAGCGTCTACTTCATCTTGAAGATTTATCTGTGCGAACACCGGTTGCAAAGTTTCCTTTCCCGCCTGGCTTAATGCTTCGGTGAAGCCAAACGTCAGTATCGTTTTCCCTTCCTTCAGTTGAGCAAAGATCGACTCGATAAATTCACTAACGGGCGGAGCGTTGTAGTGCAGTCCCTTGCCGCCGAGATCGGTATTCAGAGCCGGAGGGACAATTTCGATGACTTCGACATACCTTGATCTCAATAAGAACTCCAGCGAGACGGTGAACGAATGGAAGAACGCTTTCGTCGCTGAGTAGACCGGCGTCTTTGTGAGCGGAACGAATGATAACCCGGAGGTGACATTCATGATCGTATCGAGCGATGCCAAGTTCAAGAATAGGGACGTAAGGTGTAACGGAGCTTCGATATTCGTCGTGATCTCTTCTTTCGCCTTTCGAAAAAAGTGCTGATCGGTCACCGACATCCAGTTCTGAATACCTGCATTGTTCACGAGGACATTGAGGTCGGTATGCTCGAGCGAGACCCATTCGAACAGTTTCTTCCGCTCCTTCTCCAACATTAGATCGCACCGCATGGTTATAAGGGATGGAAGTTTTTCCGACGCCTCCCGCAACGCCGATTCTCTTCTACCGCAGATGATGACGGTGTTCCCTTCCTGAATAAACCGCTCGGCCATCGCGTATCCGATCCCACTGCCGCCGCCTGTGATCAGTATTTTGTTACCCGTTAATTTCATATCTAATAGTTTCCGAATCAAACGATCTCAACGCAAAGATTTCGAACAGTCGACAGGATCGAATGTTTGCAGCCGCAGACGAGGCAGCAGTCAGTACCACATGCCATAGCGGGTGGTTTCTTAATCTCAGTTTGACAACATTAAACCAAATCACGAAGGACACGAAACGCACGAATCGATCTTCCTTATTTTCGTGTGCCCGGCTTTGAATTGCCCCGGCCTTGGGAGGCTGTGTCAAAACTCGGAGCGAGCGGCGAAGCCGCCTAAAGATACTAGCCAGACGTGAAACGTCTGGAAATATCCGAATTTCAGTTCCGCACTGAAGGTGCGGTAGATATAAGGCTTTCCGCCCCTTCAGGGCGGCGCCGATTTATTGCGCCGTACCAGAAGCTTCGCACCTGGCTACAATCTCTGGCAGCTTCGGCGCCGCGAATTCTAGCTTTGACAAACCCTCTTTAGGCCGAAGTTCGAAGGGTGCCCTGCGGGCCAGAGTGATCTCATCCTGCAAATCAAAAATATCCTTGAGCTCGCGGTCGTAGCTTTCCGACCAGAGTTGGTATCCGTCCGCCACATTCACAAGCGTCACCGAGATCCGCAGTCGATTCACCGCTTTCCTAACGCTGCCTTCCAGAACATTCCTGACGCCTAGCTTCTGACCAATCTCACTGACGTTCGCGTTCTTCCCCTTGAACGAAAATGCCGACGTACGAGCCGCGACCTTTAGCTCGTCGATCTTGGACAGAGCGTTCAGAAGCTCTTCCGCGAGCCCGTCACAAAAATACTCGTTGTCCTCGTCGGAGCTAATACTCGCGAACGGAAGCACGGCGATGCTGTTCTGTAGTGCATCATCCAGCGGCACGATCGAACGCAGAGACCGCGGAGATCGCAGGGAGAATATTTCTGTCTCCGCGTTCCCCGCGATCCCTGCGTTAAAAATTGCCGTCTGCTCACCGCCCGTCGACGGACCGTCGAGCAAGGGGCTCCCGTCATCGAGACAGAACAGCAACGTTTCGTCGTAATAGTCGCGGCGGCATTCCGGACAACGCTCCATAGGTGAAAAAGACAACAGAGCGTTCGAACCTAATAGGATTCTTCCGTGTACACGATGAGACGAGTCAAATTACAGCGACGCGACAGGCTATAGCCTTCGAGACTCTAGCTTCGCTAAGTGGTCATGGCGAATTGTTCCAGCCAAAAGCGCAAAATCCAAAGCAAGCGGGCAAGGCGGCCAAGCCATTAGCAAGAAAACAACTTGAGGCCCGGGCGAAGGCGAATCCCGCAAGCCATTCCGCGCAACAGTTAAGCGAAAGAGATTTCGGATTAAGTGTCAGAATCGAAATCAATCTGCCCGCGCAAGGTGATCAAGAAACCTATGATCGGATTTTCAAGAGTATCAAAGAGAATTTGTTAAATGGCTAAACGCGAATTCTCTCTCTTCGAACGCCTAACGAGAAGAGCCCATCTTTTTTCGGACGAGGCCGTGACCCTTGGACCCGCGGAACACCCCTTTGAAGCCCGCAACGTTCATCCGATGCTTCCGCCGATCGTCAAACAAATGTTCGACGATGGTTACTATTCCCAAGCGACCTTCGAGGCGTGCAAATACGTTGACAAAGAGGTGGCTCGAATTTCTCTGGCCACTGACAGCGGATTCAAACTTATGATGAAGGTTTTTAGCGAGACTTCGCCTCTAGTAGCGTTGACTCCCGTATCTACTGAGTCCGAACGTGACGAACAAAAAGGATATCAGTTTCTCTTCGCCGGAGCCGTAATGGCGATCAGAAATCCTCGCGGGCACGAGTACACGGTTAGAGACTCAATCGATGAATGCCTCGATCACTTGGGCATCATTTCATCATTGCTAAGACGAATAGAGAAGGCGGGGTTCTCGCTCAACAGCGCTTGATCTCGCTACCTTTCGTTTTGCGTAACAAAAAATTACTATAGTCATCAGCGTTTACTTCGAGTTCAGAAAGACGTATGACATACATCCGATCCACATTCCGTCACCCTGCTCTGCCGAAGAACGATCTCGGCTATACGGTTGATTATTACGAAGGCTCACTCAGCACGCTTTGTGCGGGGTGCGGGCATGATTCGATCAACGCGGCGATCGTCGAGGCGTGTTGGGAGATGAACATCGAGCCGCACCGCGTGGCGAAGCTCTCGGGCATCGGCTGCTCTTCGAAATCGCCGGCGTATTTCTTGTCGAACTCGCACGGGTTCAATTCGGTGCATGGGCGGATGCCGTCGGTGGCGACGGGTGCGAATCTTGCGAACCGCGACATGATCTATCTGGGTGTCTCGGGCGACGGCGATACGGCTTCGATCGGGATGGGGCAGTTTGTTCACGTCGTCAGGCGCAACCTGAACATGGTTTACCTGGTGATGAACAACGGCTGCTACGGCCTGACGAAGGGACAGGATTCGGCGACAGCAGACGTCGGTTCGAAGTCGAAAGCCGGCAGCGTAAATCTTTTTGAAGCGATCGATCTTGCGAGCCTTGCGATCGAGCTCGGAGCGACTTTCGTCGGGCAAAGTTTTTCCGGTGACAAAGAACAGCTCACGCCTCTGCTGAAAGCCGCGATGAAGCACAAGGGTTTTGCGATGCTGAATGTAATCTCGCCATGCGTCACGTTCAATAACAATACGGGCTCGACGAAATCTTACGATTACGTCCGCGAGCACGTCGAAGCGACCGCGACTCTCGACTTCGTGCCGATGATGCGCGAGATCACGACGTCGTATGAAGCGGGCTCGATCAACGAGCTGCTGATGCACGACGGTTCGAAGATCCGACTGCACAAATTGGCTAAAGATTGGGACCCATTCGAACGAAACTCCGCGATGAACGCGATCCACCGTGCGAAAAAGAAAGGCGAGATCCTGACCGGTCTGCTCTACATGGATAAAGATTCCAGCGATCTGCACGAGATGCTGAAGACTAGCGAGACACCGTTGAATGGTTTGTCGAAGGATATGTTGTGTCCGGGATCTGACGCGTTGGAGAAATTGAACGCGTCGTTAAGGTAAGACTGGAAGAGAGAACCACCCCGTCCTGGAAGAAGCAAGATCGAATGATCCTCGGCATAATGCTCATCGGTTTCGCAGCGGGCCTCCGTGCAATGACTCCACCGGCGGTCGTCGCATGGTGTGCTTACCTCGGTTGTCTTAACCTCGGCTCTACTCCGTTCGCTTTCATGTCATCGCCGATCTCGGTCGCGATCCTTTCGCTACTCGCAGTTGGCGAATACGTCGCCGATCTTCTTCCGAGTGCTCCAAACCGCACTGCTCTGCCCGGCCTCATCGCACGCGTCGCAACCGGAGCTTTCTCCGCCGCTTGTCTTCTGGGAGCGGCCGACAATCCGATGGCTCTCGCAATTATCGGTGGTGCCGCGGGGATCGCCGGAGCGTACGCCGGCTTTCAAGCTCGCGTCCGACTCGTAAAGGCACTGGGTGTGAACGACGCATTCGTTGCGGTTTCGGAAGATCTCATCGCGATCGCGATCTCCGTCTGCGCGGTCTGGGTCGCCGTTTAGCGAACGCCTCTATCTCTCAGTTTCCCGATACAAAACTGTCCTCGACGCCGGGCCGGACTTCGCAAAGCTTACTGACTTAGCCTAGAATCATCTCGTCAATTTCCTCAAATAGTTTATGAACTACGGCTTCATCATCGACAACCGAAAATGTATCGGATGCCATGCGTGTACTGTCGCCTGCAAGGCTGAGCATGAAGTACCGATCGGCGTGAACCGGACCTGGGTAAAGTACATCGAGAAGGGGAAATTCCCGGACACGCGAAGATTGTTTTCCGTGATGCGGTGCAATCATTGCGCCGATGCTCCGTGTGTCGAGATCTGCCCGGTCGAATCGCTTTTCACGAGAAAGGACGGCATCGTCGATTTCGATGACCGCCGCTGCATCGGGTGCAAAGCTTGCACGCAAGCCTGTCCATACGATGCGATATACATGCACCCGGACGATCACACATCGGCGAAGTGCAACTACTGCACTCACCGGGTCGACATCGGTTTGGAGCCGGCGTGCGTCAACGTGTGCCCGGAGCACGCGATCATCTCGGGCGACATGGACAATCCGGAAACTGAGATCTCTCGTTTATTGGCGCGGGAAACCGTTTCTGTTCGCAAGCCCGAGAAAGGAACGAAGCCAAAACTTTTTTACATCGACGGTGACAAGGCTTCGCTCGATCCGACCGAGACGGATCCGAACACGGATTACATGTGGTCTTCGCAATCCAGTGGTGTCGGACACTACGCGAAGTTTGCGGAGGAGAAAGTACGAAAGAGTGCTCTGGTACAGATCGAGGGAAGGAAGTTGGCGTCGCCGGAGCCCTCGTCGAAACCGCGCCGCGTTTACGACGCTCCGAATAAAGGTGTGCTGTGGGGATGGGAAGTCTCGGCGTATATCTGGACAAAGGCGATCGCGACCGGTGCGTTCATCATCCCGGTGCTAGGTGGATTTTTCGTCAATGTCCCCGCGACGATGAAATGGATCGGTGCGATAACTGCGATGATCTTTCTCGCGTTGACCGGTGTCTTACTGATCATGGACCTCGGCCGGCCCGACAGATTCTTGTATGTGCTTCTGCGACCCCAGTGGCGTTCCTGGCTGACGCGTGGAGCGTACATCATCACGGTGTACGGCGGACTGCTGACCGCGTGGATGGCCGCGTCGTATTTCGGATTCGGAAACGCGCTCCGCTTTATCGAGCCGCTCGCGGTTGTGTTTGCATTTCTATCTGCGGTCTACACCGCATTTCTTTTCGCGCAGGCGAAGGGCCGCGACTTTTGGCAATCGCCGATGCTCGGCCTGCACATGATCATCCACGGGATCATGGCAGGGGCCGCCGTCTTTCTCATCGTGCTTCCCTGGCTGCGTCTCTCGATCGATTTACTGATGGCCCTTACCTTCGCCGCATTCGCGATGATCATCGTTCATCTCGTCACGCTTGCGATCGAGTTGACGACGACGCATTCGACCGACGACGCACACGCGGTCGTGAAGATGATCACGGGCGGACAATTCAGCCGGGCGTTTTGGCTGGGGATGGTTTTAATTGGGAATGTCCTGCCGATGTTCCTGCTGCTAACCGGGAACGTTTATGCATTCACGCTTGCCGGCATACTGGTCCTCGCCGGCATGTACATCGGCGAGCGCATCTGGGTGAAGGCGCCGCAGTTGATTCCGTTGAGTTGAACAATTGAAGGATCGCGTTAGCGATCAGGCGAGTTTAGCCGTGGGCCTGAGCCCACGGAATATTGACAAAACAAGGACAACGCGTCGCGTCAGCGACGCACGAGTAAAATGGCAAATACATTCTCCCAGTGTTTCTACCATTATGTTTTCAGTACAAAGAAACGCGTTAAGTACATTCAACCCGAAATCGAAGAAAGGGTTTGGGCATATATCGGAGGCATCGCGAAAAACCACAAGATGACCGCCATTCAAGTCGGTGGAATTGAAGATCACATCCATGTCCTTCTGATGGCAAAGCCTTCGTGGGCGCCAAGTGAGATTGCTAAGCTGCTAAAAGGTGAATCGTCGAAATGGATCCACGAAGAGTTTCCGAAGTTGAGCAAGTTCGGCTGGCAGGTCGGGTATGCGGTCTTCACGGTCAGCAAGTCGATCGTTCCAAAGGTCGTAGAGTATATTCGGGACCAGCGGCTCCATCATTCGACAAAGACATTTGAGGACGAATACCTCGAACTGCTTGAGCTGCACGGCGTCGATTATGACGAACGATACTTGTTCGGATGATTCAAGCGTCGCTGACGCGACGCGATCTTTCTTTGCCCTGTTCCGTGGGCGAAGGCCCACGGCTAAAGTCGGCCTGTCGCTACGCGACGAGGACCTTCGCACCTAATGGGGGTAACTATTTGAAACGATGTGCAGACTGATCATTATTGCGGCGCTTTTCTCGTATTCTGCTTCTTGCTCACGCGTTGACGAACCGAAGGTGCCGACGCCCGGTGAAGAGATCACAAGTGCGTCCGAACCTCGGGATGAAAGGCCAGTTCCGTCGACATGGCAAATTGAGCCTAGTTATAACGGTATTGTCGCTGTAGTCGGTGTCGACGGAAAAGGACCGAACGGGGTGATACGGCCGACTTTGCGGATTCAGTGCCCAACGCCGTCGAATGACGTCACGAGTATCGAGTTCGTCGTTCGTAAGACCGGCCGCGTAAAAGATTTCGATTTTGACAGTTTCGAAGGACCCTATGCGCCGAATATGACGAAGAGATTGGTCGAGTTCAACACGGATTCCGAAAAACAACACGACACGTGGCTAGCGAGGGTCCACGGTGCTTAGAGGGGCGACGGCATAGCGGACCCATTCTTCTTTGGTCTCAGCGCCCTTAACGAGCCAGATAAAACGAAGAGTATCTCTGAATATCTAGCAACTGGGAGTAGTTCGTTGACGGTAATTGCTCACGACAGCCGGGATTGGAACCGAACCTTAGAAGCTACCTTTCCAAGACTGGATGCGAATACCGTAACAGCTTCCATATTGCATGGATGCAAGAAGTGAACATGACAGCTCAACATAAACCCTCATTCATAGAATCGATCGCCGAGAAGCTCCACCTGATCCCGAACCTTCACGGTGCAGAGGTTGATGCTCTTCCGCCGATCGTGGAACCCGGAAATCTCGCCGATTATCCGCCGCCGGAAAAATGGGACGACTGGACGGAGTATGAAGCCAAGAGCGGACAAAGAAGAGAGAAGAAGAATTACATGATCGTTCCGACGACATGCTTTAACTGCGAGGCGGGATGCGGGCTGCTCAGTTATGTAGATAAAGAAACGTTCAAGGTCAGAAAGTTCGAGGGCAATCCTTATCATCCGGGGAGCCGCGGGAAGAACTGCGCGAAGGGGCCGGCGACGATCAATCAGATCGTTGACCCCGATCGCATTCTTTATCCGCTAAAACGAAAAGGCCCACGCGGTGGAGGCGGATGGGAACAGGTGACGTGGGACCAGGTTCTGGATGAGATCGCGGCGAAGATCAGAACGGCCCTGAAAGAAGATCGGCGGAACGAGGTTGTCTATCACGTCGGACGTCCGGGCCACGAGGGATTTATCGATCGCGTACTCCAAGCCTGGGGAGTCGATGGGCACAACTCGCACACAAACATCTGCTCGGCCGGTGCGCGATTCGGATATGCGATCTGGCAAGGAGCGGATCGACCATCACCCGATCACGGAAACGCGCAATTCATTCTCCTCATAAGCGCGCATCTCGAGTCAGGACACTATTTCAACCCGCACGCGCAACGCATCATCGAAGGGATGATGAAAGGCGCGAAGCTTGCGGTTATGGATACGCGGCTTTCGAACACGGCATCGATGGCGGACTACTGGATGCCGACATATCCCGGCAGCGAAGCGGCCGTGCTGCTCGCGATGGCGAAGATCATCATCGAGGAGAAACTCTACAATGAAAAGTTCTTGAAAGATTGGGTGAACTGGCGGGAGTCGCTACAAGAGCTGAATCCCGCCGTCGATGTGACATTCGACAATTTCATATCTGAGCTATCAAATCTATATGCCGAGTACACTCCGGAATTCGCCGAGAAGGAAAGCGGCGTGTCGGCGGCATCTATAGTGGAAGTTGCGCATCAGATCGGGCGGGCCGGAACTCGGTTCTCGTGTCACAACTGGAGAAGCGCCGGTGCGGGAAATCTCGGCGGCTGGGCCGTCGCGCGCTGTCTCCATTTTCTGAATGTGCTTACGGGCAGTGTCGGCACTGTCGGTGGAACTTCGCCATCAGCTTGGGGCAAATTCAAGCCTGCAGGTTTCTCAACACCGCCGGCGCAAAAGTTCTGGAACGAGCTTCACTTCCCGCTCGAGTATCCGCTGTCGCATTACGAGATGAGCTTTCTTCTTCCGCATCTGTTGAAAGACGGACGCGGCAAGATCGACACCTACTTCACGCGTGTCTTCAATCCGGTGTGGACATACCCTGACGGATTCTCCTGGATCGAAGCGCTCTCGGACGAAAGCAAGATCGGGATGCACATCGCGCTCACACCGACATGGAACGAGACGGCCTACTTTGCCGACTACGTTCTGCCGATGGGCATGGCGAGTGAGCGACACGATCTAACGAGCTACGAAACTCACTCGGGAATGTGGGTGTCGTTCCGGCAGCCCGTGCTGCGCGAGGCCGCGCGACGGATGGGACGCGAGACTACATTCACATACGAGACGAATCCCGGCGAGGTTTGGGAAGAGGACGAGTTCTGGTTCGAGCTTTCGTGGCGGATCGACAAAGATGGCGATCTCGGAATTCGGAAGCATTTCATCTCGCCCTATCGAGCAGGCGAAAAGATCACGATCGACGAGTACTACCGGTACATTTTTGAGAACACGAAGGGCTTGCCCGAAATTGCAGCGAGGGAAGGACTGACCCCGCTCGATTACATGCGCAAGTACGGGGCGTTCGAGGTCGAGCAGGCGGTTTACGAAAAGCACATGGACCCGGTGGCATTAACCGACCTTTCCGACGATCAGATCGACGCCGAACGCGGTGAAGTCCGAAAGGACGGAAAGTTGGTCGCCATAATTGCCGACGGCAAAGCTCGAGTCGGATTCAACTCGCCGTCTAAACGGCAGGAATTATTTTCGAAAACCACGTCTGACTGGGGCTGGCCGGAATATAAGTTTCCGACCTATGTGAAAAGCCACATCCATCCGGACAATCTCGGCCCGAATGAGATCGTCCTCGTGCCGACGTTTCGGTTGCCGACGCTAATTCACACGCGCTCCGGAAATGCGAAATGGCTTGCCGAGATCTCGAATCGAAATCCGCTCTGGATGCATACTTCGGACGGCGAGCGATGGGAGATTCAGACGGGCGACCTCGTTCGCATCTCTACCGAGATCGGATATTTCGTCAACCGCGCATGGGTAACAGAAGGAATGCGTCCGGGTGTCGTCGCGTGTTCGCATCACATCGGCCGCTGGCGCCGCGCACAGGACGCAAGCAACAATCGCTGGTCGACAAATCAAGTGACGATCAAAGAAGAAGAGCCGGGCAAGTGGAAGATGTGGGTCGTCGAAGGCATCGGCGCTTACAAGAGTAGCGACCCTGATACAGAACGTATCTTCTGGACCGACGGCGGCGTTCATCAGAACATCACCTTTCCCGTCCATCCCGATCCGGTGTCCGGAATGCACTGCTGGCATCAGAAGGTCACGGTTGAACCGGCCCATCCCGGCGATGAGCACGGAGATGTTTTGGTCGATACGAATAAGTCCTTCGAGATATACAAACAATGGCTCGCAATGACTCGGCCCGCGCCGGGACCGGACGGATTACGACGGCCGCTGTGGCTCGCTCGGCCGTTGAGACCCGCGGAAGAAATGTTCTATGTGAAGGGCGACAAGCAAGCATAGGAGCATCAGGCTTTGCGCTAAACTGTTTGGCCGGCACCGGCCATCGACAATTTCAGGAGTACGCAATGAGACTATTTGCTCCACTAGCCTTTTTCTTAGCTACGTTCGGGTTCTCGTGCTATGGCAGTCACGCTCAAGCCATCAATCCGGGCGCCGACGGCGACGGCGTCCCAGGCAAGATCATCGTCACGCCCAAAGTGGACGTTCCGAAGGAGGCCCGCGAGACGGGTCTGGGCGGAAATGTCCGCGTGAAAGTCTCGATAGACGAATCCGGCAACATCACCTCGGTCGATCGTGTCGCCGGCCCGGGTCCGGTTTGTAGTCAGGTCACACGTGCGGACGTTGTCGCGATGAGGAACGCGGCTAAGGAAGCTGCTGCGCATGCGCAATTTTCGCCTGCTATGAAACAGGGGAAAGCCGTTCCCTCTTCTACGTGGCTAAACTTCACTTTTCCGGGCGCAGAAGAAAAGTCCGACCTGAGTGTGGGTGCTTCCCCGATTGATGGAAGCAAGTACACCGTCAAAGGCGATACAAATTTCAGTGCTTCACCGCCGCCCGATTTTGCCGCACCGGTCGCTGCGACGGCTCCTCCGGGGAAACTGAAGGCAGGCGACTCATCGAGTACGCCGAAGACGATCAACGGCGGCGTCCTGAACGGTAAAGCGGTCAAGCTACCAAAGCCTCCGTATCCACCTGCGGCCCGTGCCGTCAGCGCCTCAGGCGCCGTATCGATTCAGGTATTGATCGATGAGAACGGTGAAGTATTCTCCGCAGCCGCCGTCTCGGGTCATCCGCTCCTGCGTTCGGCGTCCGCGATAGCGGCGTGCGAATCCAAATTTTCTCCTACTCAACTCTCCGGTAATCCCGTGAAGGTCTACGGAATTATCACGTACAACTTCGTCCCCTAAACTGCTATGACGTTAAACGAACAAATAATCTCCGACCTGACTGAGGCGATGAAAGCGAAAGATGTCGGGCGTCTCTCCACGTTGCGAATGGTCAAGTCTAATCTGATGAATCGCAAGATCGAAAAAGGCGACGAGCTTACGGATGAAGAAGTGACGAAAGCGCTTCAGTCTCTCGTCAAGCAGCGTCGAGATTCGATCGAGCAGTACGAGAAGGCCGGACGCAGCGATCTCGCTGAGAAAGAAGCGTCGGAGATTTCCCACATCGAGAGCTATCTCCCGCAGGCAGCGACGCCGGATGAGATCAAAGCCGCTGTCGAGGCCGCCGTCGCCGAGACCGGAGCTTCGTCGATGAAAGATATGGGTTCGCTGATGAAAGCAACGATGGCAAAACTCGCCGGCAAATCGGCGGATGGGAAGGCAGTTAGTGAGGCCGTGAAGGCAAAACTGAGTTGAGGCGGCTTCTGTTAGGAGCTGAATGTTGGTAGAAGAGCGTCTGAATATGACGAGAGCTCCGGAGGTGCGGCATCGGGTGGTGCCGCTCCTCCGGAGCTTATGTCTTTCTGAATGCGATTACCTACCAACATTTCGCTCCTAAGGAGCTGTCTTAACCAAAGACCTTCGGACTAACCAAATATATTCCGAACCTTCTCTATAAAAGACTCGTCGGTAAACTCCGTGTCCTCGACGTCAGCAAGTTTTTCGAGAAGCATGCGCTGTTCTTTCGTGAGCGTCTTCGGGGTGATCAGCGTCACGGCGACAAACAGATCACCTTTGCCACGGCCGCCGAGTGCCGGCATTCCCTGCGACTTCAAACGAAAGACAGTTCCGGTCTGCGTGCCCGCCGGGATCTTTAATTCTTCTTCACCATCCAGCGTTCTGACTTTCACTTCCGCGCCGAGAGCGGCTTGGGCGAAGGAAACAGGGACCGCGGAGTAGAGGTTCGCCCCCTGTCGTTCAAAAATTTCGTGGTCCTTAACATGCAGAACCACAAACAGATCGCCCGAAGGACCGCCGTTAACACCGCCTTCACCCTCGCCCGTAACGCGAAGGCGCGAGCCGGTCTCGACGCCCGCCGGGATCTTCACTTCGAGCGTTTTTTCCTTTTCGATGCGGCCCGCGCCGCGGCACACCTTACACGGATTGCGAATGATCTGGCCCTTGCCCTGGCAGTTGGCACATGTCCGCATGACGCTGAAAAATCCCTGCTGGTAACGTGTCTGCCCACTCCCGCTGCAAGTAATGCAGGTCTCGGGGGAACTTCCCTTCTCGGCCCCCCGGCCGTCGCACTCCTCGCATTTCTCAAGACGCGGAATGTGCAGCTTTTCTTCTTTACCCACAGCCGCTTCTTCGAGTGTGATCTCGAGATCGTATCGCAAGTCGGAACCGCGCTGGACCGCCGAACGAGTGCGCGTCCGCGAGCCGAACATATCGCCGAATCCGAAGAGATCGAATATGTCTTCGATATTCGAGAAGCCGGGATCAAAGCCGCCGCCGCCCATTCCGCCGTGTCCGAAGCGGTCGTACTGCGCCCGCTTCTGCGAATCGGAAAGAACCGCGTAGGCTTCCGCACATTCCTTGAATTTTTCTTCCGCCTCAGCGTCGCCGGGATTTTTGTCAGGGTGATGCTTCACCGCCAACGTGCGATAGGCACGTTTGATCTCGGCATCCGTCGCTGTGCGGCCTACGCCTAAAACTTCGTAGTAATCTCTCTTTGCCATGTATACGTTCCGGACCGGGCGACATCGACCAATCCAAAATCCAAAATCCAAAATCTAAAATCGGAAAGCGCCAGCCCAAACCTTTGAACTGACGCGAAGTGTTATTGTACCGAAACTGACAAGCTCGTCCAAGGAGCCGTCGCAAGAAATATTAGAAGGCAGGATCTTCCCGACGAGTCGCAAAGTTGCGTTCCGAAAACCGAATATCCTATGGAAAAGGACAGGCTGAATAGCCTGTCCCACATCCCAAATCTGCAATCCAAAATCCAAAATCTAAATTCCAAAATGGACTATGCGGG
>JBDTMK010000013.1:0-20256 GCA_039934315.1 Pyrinomonadaceae bacterium
GAACGTGGACGCCGAAAATAAGCAGCGATCTGGCAACCATCTGGAGCTCGTCGACAAGAAGCTTGTAGCGGTCCCCGTCATATATCTCCTGCTCCGACCACTTCGAAAACGGATGCGTCGAAGCGGCCACGATCACCATCCCCTTCTTTCTTGCCAACGACGAGATAATGCAGCGAAGCTTTGAAATGTCCTCGCGCGCTTCCTGTATATTTGCACAGACACCGGTGCCGACCTCGATCATCGATTGGATCATCTCGGGCTTGATCTTCTCACCCAGAAGGAGCTTGCCTTCGTCCAGGATCTCCGAGACGTGCGACTTCAGCTCGCGGGTAACCGGATCGACGATCTGAAATTCTTCCTCGATCCCGAGGGTAAACTGGTCGAACATACTTTTAGGCATTAAGTTTTGTGCGAATTCGGCATCGCATATCAAGAGCTTGTAGGGATCGCGTTAATTCTAACCTATTTTCAGTTTGATAAATAGATATGTGGCCCAGGCGGCCGCTCATTTCAGAGTCATTTACTTTGCTTTTTTCAATATGGCAAGTTACCATGAAATCCTGTTAAAACTTAGCCTGGTATCTGCAATTTACGTTACAATAAGCTTTATTTTTAATCCTATATTTTCAGTTTTCTTTTATGGGTTTTTCGACAACTGCAATTCACGCTGGAAACGAGCCTGACATTGCGACCGGTGCCGTAAGTGTACCGATTTACCAAACTTCAACCTACGCCCAGGAAGGACTCGGAAAGCACAAGGGATTCGAATACGCACGCACCCAGAATCCTACTCGTCTCGCGCTTGAAAAAAACATTTCTGCGCTGGAAAACGCGAAGTTCGGCTACGCCTTTGCATCCGGAATGGCCGCGATCGACACCGTGCTGAAGCTTGTTAAGGGTGGCGATCACGTTATTCTGGGGGACAACACTTACGGCGGAACCTACCGTTTGTTCAGCCGCATCCTCGTCGACTACGGAATCCAGTTCGATCTCGCCGACACGTCCGACGTCTCTAGTCTCGAAAACACCTTCAAGCCGAATACAAAAATGGTGTTCGTAGAAACCCCGACAAATCCCGTAATGACCGTGACGGATCTTCGGGCGGTTTCCGAACTCGCACACACTCGCGGGGCGAAGGTAGTTTGCGACAACACTTTTCTGTCCCCTTACTTTCAGAAACCGATCGATCTCGGCTGCGATATCGTCGTGCATTCGACTACGAAATATTTGAATGGGCATTCCGATAGCGTGGGCGGTTTTGTTGCATTGAACGACGAGGCCGATGCGGAGTGGATCAAGTTTATTCAGAACGGAATCGGAGCGATCCTTTCCCCCTTCGATTCGTTCCTTGTGCTTCGGGGGACAAAAACTCTAGCCGTAAGAATGGAAGCCCATGATAAGAATGGACGCGTCGTGGCGAACTTCCTGGCCGAACATCCGAGGGTGCAGAAGGTTTATTATCCGGGACTGGCTTCCCATCCGCAGCACGAACTAGCCAAGAGACAGCAGACAGGTTTTGGCGGAATGGTTTCTTTCGAAACCGGCTCGATCGACAATGCAAGAAAAGTTTTAGAAGGCGTGAAGCTCTGCACCTTGGGCGAAAGCCTTGGAGGCGTCGAGTCGCTTATCTCACATCCTGCCACGATGACACATGCGTCGGTGCCCGTCGAAACGCGCGACAAGCTCGGAATTACCGAAGGCCTCGTGCGGATCTCGGTCGGTATTGAAGATGTCGAGGACATTATTGAAGACTTGGACCAAGCACTCAGTTAGTTTCTCGTTACACGTCTCCTGTTTCGAGGTCCGTCGGAACTCAAACACTGGAAACTGAGAATCGGAAACTAGAAACTTATGTTAACTGTCGAGATACACGCTACTTCCCACGTCGGACGGGTTCGTCGCGGCAACGAAGATAATTACCTTCTTCTTGATATTTCGCGCTCGCGTGCGTGGACGAGCGAACAAGCCGATGGTGAATTCGTGATCGAGAGCCAGGAGTTCGAAGCGGATGACAACGGTGTCGTCCTGGCTGTTTCGGATGGCATGGGCGGAGCTCTTGCGGGCGAGGTCGCCAGCAAAATGGCTGTCGAGAGCGTGAGCGAAAAGCTTCTGGATGACGAGGACGATGACGCAACTCTGACGCCCGAGAGTCAGCAGTACAACTTGATCTCGAAACTATATAACGCGACCGTTTATGCGAACTACCTGGTTCACCAGCAAGGTCGAACGGACCCGCAATATCAGGGCATGGGCGCGACGTTTACCGGAGTGGGCCTAACGCCTGAAGGTGTCGATATAATTCAAGTCGGCGACAGTCGCGCATATTTGATCCGAAACGGGAAGATCTATCAGATAACGAAAGATCAGTCTTTGGTCCAGCAGCTGATCGACGCGCAACAGATCTCTGCTGAGGAAGCGGAGACGCATACATTAAAGAATGTGATCCTTCAGGCACTGGGCGCTCAGAACGAGATCTATCCTGTCTCAGCCCGGCTAACACCAAGTCAGAATGATGTCCTTCTTTTGTGCAGCGATGGGCTTTCAAACAAGGTTTCGGCCGCAAACATGCAGAAGCACGTTGTCGAAAATCTTGAGAAGCTTGAACAGGCGTGTGCGGAGCTCGTCAGAGAGGCCAACGAGAATGGCGGTGAGGACAACATCACTGTGATTCTTGCCAAACTGAAAGGTGATAGTTTGACGGCGCCCGAGGCAGATGAAGTGAAGCTGGAGCTGATCGACCTTGGTAATATTCACGACACCGCAGACCAGGAGCCTCCCACCGAAGACCTCTGATCACCCCCGCCACTCCGGAAGTTCGTTCGACACCGGACGGACATAAATTGAAGAACCTCTAACACTAACTACCTCCACCTTCTCGCCTTCGCTTAGTGTGGTTTCCCCGTCGATCGGGTATGCCGTCCAGGTCGAGCCATAAACTTTTACAGCTCCTTCCTTAAGTGCTCCGCGACTCGTCATTGTCACAGTCCCGACTTGTCCGGGAAGCGAGTCTATACCCATCTTCACGACATCTTCGTCGCGGTGCGAAAGGTATTTTGCAAAGATAGTTCTGGACATTGCCGTTAGCGCGATGGAGACAATCGCGAACACCAGAAATTGCAGAAGGAAGTTCCCGCCAACCAATCCCACGAGGGCCGCGGCGATTGCCCCGATACCAAACCAAAACAGAAAGAACCCGAGAGTAAACAGCTCGGCAATTATCAAAGCGACGCCAAGCACTAGCCAAAATATCCACGCAAGTTGTTCCATCTTTGTTCAGTGCACCGATTTTTTCGAATGATACCACAGCGAATGTCGCGTCGCGTTTCCGTCGCGGATTATGCTAATCTCGAATCCGTGCTGGGGTGGCGGAATTGGTAGACGCCCAGGACTTAAAATCCTGTGCCCTTAGGGGCGTACGGGTTCGATTCCCGTCCCCAGTACCATTAATCTAGCTAGCTCTTTTCAAATATCCGCACCCTGACTTTGGTAACTCCGAGACCAAACGTTGTGCTTTCGTTGTGCATACGTTTGAATCTCGGAGTTTTCTTTTTGTTACTAATAATCGCTCGGAAGCAAAATTGTGGTCGAGCTTCTGTCAGCCTCTGTTATCACCCACAACTTCACATCGTTGGCGGTTCTGTATGCTGACAGAATTCGAAAACTACCTCTAACGGACAAATCGTTTTCTTCCCAACCCAACTCATCAACTTCGCCCCAGTCGCCCTGCTGATGTCTGTCGAGAAATGGGAAACTCCTTTGCAGTGCGTAAAGAACAGGTCTTTTGTACGCGGCTTGCTAACTCAAGTCAAAGCTGTAAAATGGTGCGAAGATGGGCAGAACTAATCGAAATATTCTTTTAGCCCTAATACTCGCCGTTCCTCTCAGTGTCATCGCGACGAGCATCTATATTTTCTACCCACTCATTTGGGCAATCGTTACTTCCCAAGAGGGTGCGGGAATCGGCAGCGGCATCGGTGGGGGTGGAGTCGGTCTGATGCTGATACTTGGAGCGATGTTCTTTCTAATCATCTTTTCTTTTTTGCAGTGGAAAGCTACGTTGAAAACGGCGTGAATGCCCATTGCTCGACGGAGCTTTATGGGGCAGAAACTTGGGCAAATCTTTTTGATTATCCTGCCGAAAGGAACGAAGCGGACATATAGATTATTAAAATATAATCAACGTGAGCGACATCGAGATTCAACCAAAGGTATGCTCCTACTACTAAAATTACTCCTCTTCCCGATGGCTTTTGCTTGCTGCGAATCGAATATCTGGAATGGCATCACTCCTCTGAAATCGACACGTGTGGATGAGGAACGGATCCGGACCTTGGGACGGAACACCGTATAAAAACCATGGCGGTTTAGTGGTCCGACTTTGGTTGCAACATAAGCAGGGTGCTCAATGGCAAGATCAACCGGACGGCCCGCACCTTATTATTCGCGGAACTGCGGAAGAATGGCCTCTAACATCAGAGCAATTATCAAGCGACAAACCAAATCATGGTAATAATAATCGGCCGCGAAAGCGTTCATTCAACAAAAACAAAAACTGGCGTATTGGTAAAATACAGGTTGGTAGTAATCCGGAGTTATATACGACAGGTTATGACTTCGTGCGGATTGAGTTTCAGGACCACTTTCACTAAGATCCGAATCGACGACTGAGTTAAATTCGCCCAAAAGCACTCAACCCTAAATGCTGACCGGCCGGCGTAGGGGTTGATTACCTCTCGTGTAGCATGCTCACCCTCGGAAAAGAGTTGGTGTTTCGCTTTGTTGGCACGGCCATTGCCAATAGAGGTCGGGAGAAAATATGCTAACAAAAATCTTATCCAGTCTGTTTCTTATCATGTCGCTCATGTCGGCGTTGGCTCTGGCGCAGGGTCGTGGTGCGGTGTCCGAGGCAGAACGAATAACCGGCGACCGGTTCGGTTTTACCGCGCGAACCCAGCACGGGGCGGGCGTTTATGGTGTAAAACGGCCTTCCGCCACGATGCTATCAGCGATCGACCAGGGCCTGACTGATCTGTTTGCTGTCGCTCGGAAGAATGGATACTCTCGTCGGCTGAATTATTCCGATTACACGATCTTCATAGCGAACGCGGATCGAAATAAGGACAGCACTGGTCGATACTCACCGGACATCGCGGTCGGAGCGGCGCAATATGCGGGCACCGATTACGATCAAGGGGGATATGTGTACGCTGCGGGGATGGTCATCTCGTTCAGTCCGATGACGTTCGTAATAGCGGAGCACACCAAAGATTTCAACCGCGTTTCGGACGTTGTGAGGTACGAAGGCGAGCATCTCGTCCTTTATTACAATGATAAGCGGCGATACTCACAGACGGCGGACCACAGCAAGGGCGGCGGCCATCCGATACTGCAGTAGTTCTGCCCGATATCGTGCGCATCATAAACGATATTGTGACCAAACGGTCGAGGAACATTTAGCTGTATTAGCGAAGCTCCTGATTTTGGGGAGCTTTTCGCTTTTATAAGGCCCACCGAAAAGTTGGCACGGTCGTTGCTTTTCTAATCCGTGGATGTCGTTTGAAAACCTGCGAAGATCACTGAGAAACGAGAGTTTTACATGGTCTTCGCTGTTTCATTTCGAGTCAGATCCTAGAAACAATTTATTAAGTTTGGTCGTTGGCGAGATATCCGCGGCCATTTCGAGAAAGCCCGGCGTGAAGGGGAGAGCATGCCGGGCTTTTTCTATTGGCCGTTTGCCCACCGTTGCCCGCCCATATAAAATTACAGTTTCGAAAAGCTACAATTTATCTTTCTATATCAACAGTGAGGAATAAGAATGACTGGAAGAAATAAGGTTACGGTCGTCGGTGCAGGCAACGTAGGCGCGACCGCCGCACATTGGATCGCGAGCAAAGAGCTTGCAGACGTGGTGTTGGTCGATATTGTCGAAGGCACACCGCAGGGTAAATCGCTCGACCTCGCGCAGGCCGCGCCGATCGACGGTTTCGACGTGAAGCTCGTTGGCTCAAACTCATACGAGGCGACGGCCGATTCCGATGTCGTGATCATTACTGCGGGCCTTCCGCGAAAACCCGGCATGAGCCGTGACGATCTCCTTAAAACCAATTCCGACATCGTCGGCCAGGTTACCGATCAGGTCGCTAAATATTCGCCGAACTCGATCATCATCGTGGTTTCAAATCCGCTGGACGCGATGACGCAGGTGGCGTTTCGAAGGTCGGGCTTTGGCAAAAATCGCGTACTCGGAATGGCGGGCGTACTCGACTCCGCGCGTATGCGCTGCTTTCTCGCGGAAGCACTGAACGTATCTGTTGAAAATGTGACCGCGTTTGTCTTGGGAGGTCATGGCGACACGATGGTCCCGCTTCCCCGTTACTCGACGTGCGCCGGCATTCCGGTTACCGAGCTTCTTCCAAAGGATCAGCTCGACGCGATCATCGCACGAACAGCGAACGGCGGTGCCGAGATCGTCGGCCTGCTAAAGACCGGTTCCGCGTACTACGCACCAAGCTTGGGCGCAGTTGAGATGACCGAAGCAATCTTAAAAGACAAGAAGAAGATCCTGCCCTGCTCGGTTTTTCTGGAAGGCGAATACGGGATCAATAATCTGTTTGTCGGAGTTCCCGTTAAGCTCGGCAAAAGCGGCGTCGAGCAGATCATCGAGATCAGCCTCACGAATGAAGAGCGCACCGCACTTCACAAGAGTGCGGCGGCCGTCCAGGAGCTTGTAGATATCCTCCAGATCTGATACTTTTCTTTTCGAATTAAAAACTTCGTCGGGGGAAAGCGTAATGTCGCTTTCCCCTTTTTCTTTTTCACCGGTCAGCCTGACTGATTCGGTCAATCAATATGAAATAAAAGCCATGACAAACAACTCCCCGAAAACTGTTAAGTTCAATCATTTCTACATCTGGCTCTTTGGCACCAACGTTGTTAAAGGAATCGCGGCGATTAGTGTCGTCAACGTTTGTTTTTATAAGGAGCTTGTGATGAAACCGTTAACAGATCATTTTTCTTTTGTGAGAAAGACGATCTCCCTCTGTCTGCTTGCTGCGTTCGTGATTACGAACGTCGGTGCCATTCGATTAATGGCCGCCGGCGTTACCGGCACGAGTGCGGCAGCCGCGACATTCGCTACCGATCTTACGCAGCTTGGCCGTGAAGGAAGACTGCGTCAGAGTCCAAACTTTGATATCGAGGTCAATAGACTTCTTGAAGTGTTGGAAAAAGGTGGCAGCCGCCAGCCGGTTATTGTCGATGAGAATGGGAGTGTTCAGGATGAGATCGTTGAACAGGTTGCAATCCGCCTTGCGAAAGGTTCGGCTCCAACTTCACTGAAGAATCTTTCTTTGGTGAAGCTCGAAACAACGGCGCTCTATTCTAACGCCGGCAATTCGACCAAGCTTGATGCCGAGGTCGATAGCATTCTTGAAATGGTTCTCGCTTCTAAAGGACAGACGATCCTTTTTGTAGACGATCTTACAGCGTACGTGAATTCGGCCCGTCAGCAGACCGCCTTCGTCACTGCGATTAAAGAAGGAAAGCTAAGGCTCATCGGCGGCAGCTCACGAGCAGACTACGACGAAAAGATCGCCACAAACACCGACCTCGCCGGCTTATTCGAGCTGCTCTCAGTTGATAGCACAGCGAAAACGGCAGCACAAAAATCAGACATCCGAGACGAGGGGTATATCGGCGACAATGTTTCGCCCGATCTTCGTGACATGATGGCGAGCGACCCGGGCGGCAACCGACGCGTTGACGTGATCCTGCAAGCTCGGGACGCCGACAACGCTTCATTGCGGGAGCTTCTGAATAACGGTTCAGCTCGCGTCATCAGAAGGATCGGATGGGAGACGATGGTCATCAACATGACACTCTCCGCCATCCAGACCCTTTCCGCGAGCGGCTTGATAAATTACGTTTCCCCGGACCGCGCTACAGGTTCGTCGGGCCACATCGAATCGACAACCGGAGCGGCCCAGATGCGAAACCAGGCCGGCGATCTTTTGAGGGGACCATACACCCTCGATGGCACCGGAGTAGGAATCGCTTTTCTAGATTCAGGTATCTTCGCAAATCACAGTGCCTTCAAAAACGACTTCGGCCAATCGAGAATCGTAGCCAACGTTAACTTTTCAGCTTCCGATTCGACGGACGATCGGTACGGCCACGGCACAAATGTCGCAGGATTAGCGGCCGGCAACGAAACACGACGAAACGGCGCTTACCGCGGAATCGCTCCGAACGCGGATATCATCAGCGTTAAGGTTTTGAACGACGATGGAGTCGGCCAAACCTCCTCGCTTCTGGCCGGCTTGGAATGGGTAAAGAATAATCGGACGGCCTACAACATCAAGGTTGTGAATCTCAGCCTCGGATCGACAGCGATCGATTCGTATCGAAACGATCCTGTTTGCTTGAAGGTAAAGGAACTTGTCAGTTTGGGTATCACTGTAGTTGCGGCCGCGGGAAACCTCGGAAAATCGAATACAGGTGATGAGATCTACGGTCGCATTCATTCGCCCGGCAACAGTCCGTATGCAGTTACGGTAGGTGCGAGCAACACGTTGGGGACGGACGCCCGAAACGACGATGTCGTTGCAAGCTTTAGTTCACGCGGTCCATCAAGGAGCTTTTACACTTCTACAACCGGTGCGAAGATCTACGATAATGTCATCAAGCCCGATTTAATTGCACCCGGCAACAAGATCGTCTCTTCGAAGTCTCTTATCAATAGTGTCCTTTCAAGAAACCCGAACTTGCGTATAGACGATTCTACCGCTACCTCCGCAAATGGGCAGATGTACTCTAGCGGTACCTCGATGTCTACTCCGATAGTTGCGGGTGCTGCAGCACTGCTTTATCAGGTCAACAAGAAGCTGACACCCAACATGATAAAGATGCTCATGGAATACACGGCCCAGCCGATCGCGGGTGCCGATATGTTGGAGCAGGGTGCTGGCCAACTCAATATTGATGGAGCCATCCGCATCGCGCGAACGCTTCGGACAGATGTTGATTTCGGTACCGCAACAAGGGGCGTCTCAATGGTCCCCGCGTTGTGGTCGGCACCGACGTCTTCATCGTCGATTGCTGGGGCCTCCTTCCCATGGGCGAAGCTGGTTCTTGCAAATAATTCTGTTATTACTGGCCAGGAGTTGATCACGAAATATCAACTGGCCTACCGAGCAGACAAAGTTTTCAGCTGCGGCGTAATGGCTAGCAATGGCAGCTTTGGACTTAACACTAGTTCGGTCTTCACAACCGGTCTGTTTATTAAGTCGAACGCTACTGTGAGCAACGGAGGCACCGAAGGAAGCGGGTCGGTCCTAGTGTCATTTGGAGTGTTGATCGGTGACGGTGTCCTGATCGGCGATGGTGTGTTGATCGGCGATGGCGTCCTTATCGGAGACGGTGTGCTGATCGGCGATGGTGTCCTTATCGGGGACGGTGTGCTTATTGGCGATGGCGTGCTTATTGGAGACGCTGTTCTCATGGCGGATTCCGTCATCGCACTTAGCGCCGACGTTATCTCAAATGGCGACAACACCCCGTTCATGGATCCCAACGTGGAGTAGTTGTTCTCTATCGAACGAAAATAGACGGAGGTAAAAAAATGCTATTACAGAGGACACAAAAACATTACGCACCGATTGCAAATATTGTCCCGATGTCGCTTTCTGTCGCTCCGGATCTTTCGCGGATCTGCAGATTAACGAACGACAACCGGTTCGAGGTAATGAGCTTTCTCTCGTTGAGGCCCGTTCACACCGTGGTTATGAAAAGCTTCATCATCGATAACGGTATCGAAAGTGAACAAAACCGCGGCACATTCTTCGGGTACAGAAACGCAAACGGCTGTCTTGAAGGCGTGGCTCTGATCGGACACTCGACCTTGGTTGAAGCTCGTACCGACAAAGCGATGCAGGCACTTGCCTTCGCAGCGCGAAACTCGGAGACGCCTATCAATCTGATAATGTCAGACGGAGAAGCAGCCGAGTCGTTCTGGAGCTACTTCTCGGGCGGCAGACGCGAGCCGAGATTACGATGCACCGAAGAGTTGTTCGAGCTTAGCTTTCCGTTTCTCGTGAAGAAATGTAAATGGCAAGTTCGACATGCCAAACTGGACGAGCTTGAGGTGATCGCCGAGGCCCAGGCCGAGGTTGCTCTGCTCGAGAGCGGAATTGACCCGATGGAACGTGACCGTGATGGCTTTCTAAAACGTGTCGCGAGAAGGATCGAACAGAATCGCATCTTCGTAGTGGTCAAGAATGGCGAGCTGATCTTCAAAGCCGATGTCGTTGCCCAGACAGACGACGTGGCGTACCTGGAAGGTGTTTACGTACATCCCGATTATCGCGGCGAAGGCGTCGGCTCAAGCTGCCTTTCGGAAGTCGGGCTGAGATTACTGAACGAAGTCCAAAACGTTTGCCTTTTGAGCAATGTAAAGTTCAAGAGTGCACACGCTAGTTTTATGAAGGCGGGTTTCAGCAACACAGACCGATGTACTACGTTATTCGTGTGAGAAAAAAGGATAGACTTTTGCAGGACTGCGGTTCATAATTAAAGGCTGGGTCGGAAGGTTTTCCGGTCCGGCCTTCCTTTTTCACCACGGATTCCATCAGCAATTTAACTTCTCCCGATTTCACACTTATATTTTTGTTCGCTTTGAGTGTCCACCTGGTACGCCGTCTCCATGAACTACCATAAGTTAACAATCGGCTACATGGTTGCGGTTCTAGCGATCGGCTTTGGCTGTTTGGTATTCTCGCTCGTCAATCTTCCGTTTCAAAAATTCGATCTTTATTTTCTTGTCCTAGCCGGCTCAACGGTCGGCCTGGGTTCCTGGGCGACCGTAAAAATTCCGCGCGTCAAGACGCACATCGCCGTCTCGGACTTTTTCATTTTTCTCACGCTGCTCTTGTACGGCGGCGAGATCGCGGTCCTCCTCGCGGCCGTCGAAGCCTTCTGTACGTCATGGCGTTTCTGCAGCAAGAGAATCACCATCCTTTTTAACGTCGCGGCTTTGTCGATTTCGACTTTTGTCGTGATCTCGGTACTTACGCTCAGTGGCCATTACGAAAATGGTGCGGTCTTGCCCGACAGCCAGGGCATTCAAAGTTATGTCATCGCGCTGTCGGTCATCGCGGTCACACAGTTTCTTGTAAATACTCTCCTCGCATCCGTCCATGATTCGCTCGCCAATGCATTGCCGTGGTGGGAAACGTGGAAGAGTAAATACATCTGGACGTTCTTCACTTATTTTGCCGGCGCGGTCGGTGCTGGAACTCTTGTGAAGCTTGCCCACTACGTCGGCTTCGGTTTAATAGTGGCGACATTTCCGGTGATTCTGTTCGTCTTTCTGGCGTATCGGATGTATCTGAAAAACGTCGAGATGTCGATCGCCCAGGCCGAGCAGGCGGAGAAATACGCGAAGATTCTCGAGGAGCGTTCGAACGCATTGCGGGAATCGGAAGAGCGATTCCGAAGCGCGTTCGCATATGCGCCGATCGGTATCGGATTGGTCTCGAGACAAGGAAAATGGTTAAAGGTCAATCATGCTCTTTGCGAAATTCTCGGCTATGAATCCGACGAATTGCTGAGCATGGAATTTCAGGGAATGATGTTTCCCGAAGATCTTGGTGCAACGATGATCAAGATCCATGAACTGATGGCGGGCCGTATTGCGAGCTGCCAGATGGAGCAGCGCTATCTTCACAAGACGGGTCGAACTGTCTGGACACAATGGAGTGTTTCGGCTTCGGGCGACATCACGTCAGACGGATCGAACTTGATCTTTCAGCTACAGGATATTACCGACAAAAAAATCGCAGAACAGAAACTGCAGCACGAGGCGACGCACGATGCGCTTACTGGCCTGCCGAACCGGGCACTTTTTATGCGTCGGTTGGAAGAAGCGCTGGATCGTAGCCGTAAGGATGACAAGTATCAGGTCAGCGTTCTCTTCATCGACCTCGACCGGTTCAAGTATGTTAACGACAGCCTTGGCCATTTGATCGGCGATCAGCTGTTGATCGGTATTGCGGGACGGCTTCGTGACTGCATGCGGCCGCCTGACATCGTCGCCCGGCTCGGGGGCGACGAGTTCATGATCCTTGTCGAAGGGAGATATTTCAGCGAAAAAATAACGCGCATCTCGAACCGCATTCAGCGCCAGTTCGATCGGCCGTTCGATCTCTATGGTCAGGAAGTCTACAGCTCGGCAAGTATCGGAATACTTCGCGCTTCCCACAATCACATGACTTCTGAGGACGTCATGCGCGATGCCGACACGGCGATGTACCAGGCGAAACGGTCCGGGCGGTCGCAGCACGCGGTCTTCGATGAGAACATGCATACGGCGGCGAAGGAAATCTTGCTGCTCGAGACCGACCTCCGGAAAGCGATCGAGAAGTACGAATTCGATGTCGAGTACCAGCCCATCTTTTCACTCACAACCGGCGAGATCGAGGGCGTTGAAGCTCTAGCTCGTTGGAATCATCCACAGCTGGGCGAGATACTTCCATCCAAGTTTATCCCTCTTGCCGAGGAAACCGGTCTCATCGATCCGTTAGGAGAACTCGTTCTCGACAAGGCCTGCACGGAGATCGGAAAGATCTACAATGCCATCCGAATGGACTCGCTAAAATTGAGCGTCAATTTGTCGTGCCGCCAGTTCGCTCAACCTTTCCTGGTAAATCAGGTCAAGAATATCCTGAGCCGGACCGATTTTCCGGCAAGCCGGCTGAAGCTCGAGATTACTGAAACGGTCTTTTTTGAGTATCAGGAAAGGGCGATCGAAATGTTGAATCAGCTTCGAGATCTCGGGATCCAGATCGACATCGATGATTTCGGGACCGGCTATTCCAACCTGGGTTACCTGGTACGGCTTCCGATCTCGACGCTCAAAATTGACCGGTCATTCGTCAACCTCATAAACGACGATGGCGCAAACACCGAACTCGTCCGGACAATCATCGCGATGGCGAAGAACCTGGATCTGAAAGTTATTGCCGAAGGCATTGAGACAAATTCGCAGCTCGAGGCCCTTAAGAAATTAAAATGCGAAAGCGGTCAGGGCTTTTTGCTGGCCAGGCCAATGGCGGCGGACGAGCTTTTGGTATATCTGAGTGGTGACGTCGATATGCCCATCCCTCCGCCGATCGAGGTCGCACTCGCACCAATGCATCATTGATGCGACTCCCCGCGGTTGCCAATTGACAATCCGACGTTCTTGAGCTTCAGAATCGACACTTCAGAAAGATGTTCGATGGGATATCGGCCGTTTCAGAAACATATTCTCCGTTGAGTTCAAAGAGGCCGAGGCCCGGGGCGATCTCCGGAACGGCGTTGACGCGGCTCTAGTCTTCACAGCCGCGTACATGCAATTTTTCAATTACTTTTTGGTAGAGAAATTATTCGGAGGCAACCGACATCTTGTGCTGAGCGATGACCAGGCGCTGAATTACATAACGAAGATCTTCGCTTACGGCACCCTAAGCGAAAAGAAAATGGCGAGCTTTAAGAAGAGAGCCAGTAAAAGTCTTATTTGAGAATTAGAGTTGGATTAGTTTTTTGCATTCCGATTCGCACCCCAGAGCACCAACAGTAATTAACTAGCTACGGTTGAAAGAGAAGGCTATAACCAACAAATAGTGGCAACTCTTAAAAAACAAACGTTCATTTTTATTACGGTATAACGGCGAATTTCCTTGCAGCGAATAAAACTAACAAGCTTCGATTCGCGCAAGAGTATCCGCCGGAGATAAATATCGAAGGCTGACCGAAGATCGTGTATGAAGTACTCGCCAAAGCGGGACTCGGTCTCGAGGTGTCGATATGTTCCTATGGACTCAGGTGAATTTGTCGACGATAAAGATCGTTATGCAGCAAATGAATATCCCAGAGCATAAGACGCACACGATCATGCAGAAGTGGGGCTACACCGGCTCGTCGTGCATCCCGATGGTCATGCACGACGCGATCGAGGCGGGGAAAATAAAACGCGGCGACACGGTCGTTCTTTGTGCGTCGGGCGGCGGGCTGAATGGCGTGCGTGGCGATGAAGTATTTTATTGATCAGGTTCTTGATTGCTTTTCGTGCTTAGCGAGCTTTACGTGAAAATCGGATATAACGCAGAGCTCTCTAGCACGAAAAGTGAAGTGGAGTGAATGCAGTTCGATAATATCTACAGCCTCTGTCGCGAACGGGCGGCGAAGTATAACGATAAGCCAGTGATCTTTACGCGCGAAGAGGACGGATGGACGTCACAAACATGGAACGAGTTCGCTCATCGTCTGGGGCAAACAGGACGGTCTGTCAAAGGTGGCGGACGCTGAACAATTCAAACGCGAGATCACCGGATCCGAGTTACTCGTGCTCGATCAATGCGGACATGTGCCGATGGTTGAGAAGGCTGCGGAATTTAATAAGGCGGTGCTCGCCTTCCTCGCGAAATAGATATGGAAATCAAACTTGGCGATAAATTCTCGACAGAACGCTTGGTCACTGACGAGCTTATCCGTAAGTTTGCCGATGTCTCGGGCGATCACAATCCTATCCACCTTGACGAAGACGTCGCCTCGAAAACGCGCTTCGGTCGACGCATAGCACACGGCATGCTGAGCGGAGCGTTCATTTCCGCGGTGCTTGGCTACGAGTTCAGCGAGCGCAGCATCGTTTACCTTTCGCAGACCCTGAAGTTTACCGCTCCGGTTTTCATCGGCGACACGGTGACGGCAACCGCGACTGTGACGAATATTCGCGACGACAAACCGATCATTAAACTCGAAACGATTTGTACGAATCAGAACGGCGATGTGCTAGTGAAAGGCGAGGCCGCCGTTATGATTTTAGAGTGAGCAGGCAGCTATCGGCTAACTTTAAATGGAACCAACGCCCGAAAAAACTCCAGCATATGCGTGGTACGCGCTCGTCGTGCTGATGATCGTCTACATCCTTAACTTCCTCGACCGCACGATCATTTACATTCTGTTTCCACTGATCAAAAAGGAAATGGACTTTTCGGACACGCAGCTCGCTTTGCTCGGCACGACTTCGTTCGTGATCTTTTACACGGTCCTCGGAATTCCATTTGGCCGACTGGCCGATCGGGGCTCGCGCACCAAGATCATCGCGATCGGTGTGATCGTTTGGAGTTTGTTTTCCGGATTGACTGTTTTCGCGACGGGATTTTGGACTCTGTTCTTTTGTCGGGTGATGGTCGGTGTCGGCGAGGCCACACTCGGTCCGGCGGCGATCTCGCTTCTCTCTGATTATTTTCCGCCCTTCAGACGGGCGACTGTGACAAGCATTTACTCGATGGGGATCGCGATCCGCAGGTTTCGCCGCGCTGCTTGGCGGCAGCCTTAGCCAGTTCGGATGGCGAACTGCATTTCTGGTCGTCGGCTTTCCGGGAATGATGATGGGCATTCTCGTTTTTCTTTTGCGAGAGCCCGAACGAGGTACGGCGACGGCCGTCGACTCAAACTACACGAGTGGTGACTGGCGACGGCTGCTCACGAATAGGAGCTTCATACTTCTCTGCATCGGTTACGCGCTACTCGGCCTTGCGACAAACAATCTTTCTATCTCGGGCGCGACCTCCTATTCTCGGCTGCACAAATTTGATCTTCCGACGATAGGATTTTGGGGAGGCGTGTTGACCTTGGCGGCGGGAATTCCGGCAACGCTTTTCGGCGGAGCGATCGCTGATAAATTCCGCAAGCGTTGGCGGGGCGGACGGATGATCTACGATTCCCTTTTGTCGCTCGTATCAGTTCCGTTTTGGCTTCTGCTGATTTTTACCGATACGACACCGCTAACACTGCTAGCGAACTTTGTATTGCTTGCCGCCGCTCTTGGCTGGCTTGGTGCCGCAGCTGCCGATGCGACGGAGATCTCAGGCGTTGATCTTCGCGGCCTCGCGATCGCGATCTACTTTTTCTCGGTGAATATTTCGGCGTATCTTATCGGCTCGAACCTGATCGGTTTTCTCAACGATCGACTCGGTGCGACGGGCGACCCGACGATGATGCGATATGCCCTGCTGGTTTGTCCCATCGCATGCTTCTTGAGCGGGTTAGTTTTATTGACTGGCGGGATAGCGCGAAACAAGGAAATCGAGTAGAAGCCAAAATCCGGGCCTCTGAGTTCTGGACTTTAAATTTCGAATTCTCGATGTCCGAGCTCTCACCCATTACCTCCGTTCGCGACAACAAACGATCGGCTAGCCTACACGTTTGGCTAAAGCCGTAAGGAATTTCTTTTGATTGAGTTCGGCTCAAGCCAGTTTTTGCCATCCGCACCTCCGGCTATAGCTGATATGACCAAGAGAAGTCGTTATACGTCAGAGTAGTCTCCCGTCTCACGTCTCCTGTCTCTCGTCTCCCGTCTCCTGTCTCCGTCTCCCGTCTCCTACTTCTTCAGCCACCCGAACAGCGCTTCGACCGTGATGTCACGATTGGTTTCGTAGATCGCCCGCGTCAGTGGAATTCCCATCGGACAAACCTGAATACAATTTTGCGCATTTCCGCAGTTGGTGATCCCGTCCTCACCCATCAATCCATTCAGACGATCTTCGACATTGGTCTTGCCGACCGGATGCATATTGAAAAGTTTTGCCTGAGCGATCGCCTGCGGGCCGATGTAATTGTCCTCGCCATATTGCGGGCAAGCCTCGAGACAGCAGCCGCACGTCATGCAGCGCGAATACGCGTACCGTTCCTGAGCGGTCTCATTTGAAATCGCGGGGCCCGGGCCAAGATCATAAGTTCCGTCGAGCTCGATCCATGCATGGACCTGCTTGAGATGATCGAACATCTTCGAGCGGTCGACTTTCAGATCGCGGATGTTCGGGAATTTCGACATCGGCTCGAGAGTGACGGTTTCACTTCCCGAGTCAAGCAGCAGGTCATCGATCAAAGCCGAACACGATTGCCGAACGCGCCCGTCGATCACCATCGTGCAGATCCCGCACACCTGTTCCAGACAGCTCATGTCCCAAACCGGTGGGGTGGTTTGCTTTCCTTCGACGGTGACGGGATTCTTACGAATGTCCATCAGTACCGATATCACGTTCAGGTTTCGTCGGTAGGGCAATTGGAAAGTTTCCCAATACGCGTTAGAGCCTTCTTTTTCGCGCCGCTGTATCTTGAACCTGATCGACTTAGGTGGATTCTCGACGCGTTTTTTTTCTTGATGTTCAGCGGTCATTTTCTATCCAGGGTAATTATTAATTACGTGATTAATAACTACTTAATTAGCTTCTGAAGATCCGTCCTTAATATCCTCGAATGATTCTCCCTCTTTCACGCGCCCTTCTTTGGTCCACATTTGCTCACGTCCCTCGGGCTTGAGCTCGCTTCCCGGCTGCGGAACCTGTGCGGCTTTTGCCTTTCCCTTATTCGAGTAGTCCCGCTTTCGCGGCTCGACGAGTGAGACATCGACAACCTCATAAGAAAACACCGGTGCTTCTTCGGAATATTCAGCGATCGTCGTTTTCAAAAACTTTTCGTCGTCTCGTTCCGGGAATTCCGGTTTGTAGTGAGCTCCGCGCGACTCGTTTCGGTTCAAAGCTCCCAGTGTGATGACACGCGCAAGCTGCATCATATTCCAAAGCTGCCGGGCGTGGGGCACCGCCTGCGTAGCCCACAGATTCGAATCGTTTATCGAAATCTTTTGAAAACGTTCCTGAAGCTCGAGCAGTTTTTCATCAGTGGCTTTCAGACGATCATTGTAGCGGACGACCGTCACATTGTCGGTCATCCACTTACCCATTTCTTCGTGGAGCTTGTACTGATTCTCGCCCCCCTCATTCGAAATGATCTGCTCGTTTATCTGCGTCTGACGTTTCAGCTCCGCATCATAAATTCCATTCGTTTCCGTACTTGCACGCTCGACGTTCTTCCCGTACTCGATCGCTGAGGGTGCGGCGACAAACCCGCCATAAACGCACGACACGAGCGAGTTTGCTCCGAGACGGTTTGCGCCGTGGATCGAATAATCACACTCGCCCGCCGCAAACAGGCCTGGGATATTCGTCCGTTGTTCCTCATCGACCCACAATCCCCCCATAGAATAGTGGACGCCTGGAAAGATACGCATCGGGACATAACGCGGATCGTCGCCGACGAACATTTCGTAGATCTCGAGGATCGCGCCAAGTTTTCGCGTAAGTACTTCGGCAGGAATGTGGGTCAGATCGAGATAGACCTGATTCTCGCCGGCGACGCCGTGGCCTTCAAGACAAACTTGAAAAATTTCACGCGTCGCGATGTCTCTTGGAACAAGGTTTCCATATGCGGGATATTTTTCTTCGAGAAAATACCAACGCTCGTTCTCTGGAATGTCGCGCGGGCTTCGCGCATCGCCGTCTGCCTTGGGAACCCAGACGCGTCCGCCTTCGCCGCGTGCGGATTCGCTCATGAGTCGTAATTTGTCTTCGCCTGGAATTGACGTCGGGTGAACCTGGATGAACTCGCCGTTCGCGTAACGAGCGCCCTGCTGGTAACAAGCCGAAACTGCACTGCCCGTGCAGGTCATCGAGTTTGTCGATTTCCCGAAGATCAAGCCCGGGCCGCCGGTCGCCATAATCACGGCGTCGGCCTCGAAAGCTTTTAATTCCAATGTCTGCAAGTTCATCGCGATCAGACCTCGACAAACCTGGTGATCATCGAGAACGAGCGACAACATCTCCCAGCCTTCGTATTTCGTGATGCGCTTTTCTACTTCAAACCGGCGGACCTGTTCGTCGAGCGCGTAGAGAAGTTGCTGTCCGGTCGACGCCCCGGCAAACGCCGTGCGGTTATGAAGCGTACCGCCGAAGCGGCGAAAATCCATCAAGCCTTCTTTTGTGCGCGAGAACGGCACGCCCATGCGATCGAACAGATAGATGATCTGCGGAGCCATGTCGCACATCTGTTTGACCGGACGCTGATTCGCGAGGAAGTCTCCGCCGTAGACCGTATCGTCGAGATGCTTCGCCGGCGAGTCGCCCTCGCCCTTTGTATTGACAGCGCCGTTGATCCCACCCTGCGCGCAAACCGAGTGTGAACGCTTTACCGGAACGACTGAGATGATGTCGACCTCGTGTCCGGCTTCAGCGATCTTCATCGCCGCGGCAAGGCCGGCAAGGCCCCCTCCGACAATCGCAATTTTTAGATTTGCTGCCATATCAAATTCGTTCTGAGTCCCCCGTTCTGAGTCCCGTTTTCAGGCGGCTTCCTACGCGGCTTGCCGCCTAAACGCCTGACTCAAAACGCGAACTTAAACTAAAACTTCTTCGGCGCACTTGGCTCGATGATTTTCTTCTGCTCTGCCGCTTCGCAGAACGATCCCGGCAACAATCCGCACGGTTTCACGAACGAGATCGCCGCATTGATCCCGACAGCGGACAAGAATATCGCGAGACCGATCGATGCGTACAGACCGATCTTCTGCGCCTTTTCACCGATGACGATTCCCCAATCGACCGCGAACAGCCAAAACCCGTAAGCGAGGTGCCACGAGGTGGCGATCACGCCGAACAAATAGAACACGAGGATGGCGACGTTCTTGAATTCCGCAGCGACGATATCGAATGCGCGCCCTCCGTTTCCCGCGACCGGATTTCCGAACGAATCCAGTCCGGGAATCAAGCCGAACCGCAGATTCAAAATATGAAATAAGAGAAAGAAAAATAAGAAAATGCCGGTGACACGCTGAAAGATGTAGAACCAGTTTCGGCCGTACGAATAGTTGATCGCGTTCGCTCGTGCTTCGGCGGAGATCAGCACTCCGTAGATCGAATGGAAAAGCAGCGGGACGAAGATGCCGAAGATCTCGATGAAGATCAGATACGGCATGTCGTGAATGTCCTGCACGTGCTTGTTGAAGCTCTGAGCTCCGTTCATCGCCGCCGAGTTGGTGTACATGTGGACGAAGAAGAACAGGCCCAGCGGCACCACACCGGTCAGCTGGTGAAGCTTCCTCAAAAGGAAAGTGTTGCTGAATTTAATAGCCATTCTAATCAGTGATCAGTTCTTCGAGTGTTTCGCTTTCAGCGTGAAACTGGATGCACGAAAGACACGAACAAATACAAAACCGATCGGTGCGCCAACGATCTCTGAATTCTAGAACCAACACCGGCAATCTACAATTCTTTTGATCTGCTTTTTATGATAGCGGCAAAATCTTATAAGATAAAATGAAATCGACTACGCGGATTATTGAGCAATGCTTATCAAGAAATGCGGAATGAGGAATGGGGAATG